>CAZQWN010000004.1:0-57387 GCA_964596915.1 uncultured Methanobrevibacter sp. | reverse complement strand
ATTAGAAAATTCATCCATTATTCAATAAAACAAAATGAATAACATTATTTATATGAAATTTAAGCCACTGAAAATAATTATTATTAATGAGCCTCATAGTTCATATCGTCACCAAATACAAAACATACTTTATGTTTAAATAAAAAAAGCGTTATCACTTATTTTTAAATATAAATAAAATAAATTAAAATTTATAAAAAATAAATCAATATAGCCCCTAATAACCAGAAAAAAATGAAATTTAATAAAAATAACACTAGATTAACAATAATTTAAAAAAAATGTGTTGAGAATATAATTATATATCACAAAATACATAGATTAACCTGACAATAAAACTTTTACACAACAAATGGAGGTGAAAATATAAATAAAAAATATGTATTTATTCTTTTAACCATGATTCTGTTATTAATATCGATTAGTTCTGCATATGCTAATGAAAATTCAACAACAGATATTGAATTACTCCAACAAAACGCCATTAAAGATAATGACAGTCTTGTTAGTTCTAGCGATGATTTGAAATTAAGCGATGCATCTTCAGATTTAGAAAATAAAATTACCAACGCTAAAAACAAAGAAACAATCATTATTGAACCTGGCACGTATTCCATTCACAATATCCAGATTACCAAAAACATCACATTACAAGGAAATGGAAATCCTAGAGACATAATTATTGATGGAGAAAATAAATCCAGCATCTTTCTTATTAGAAGCCCGACAGTTCATGTGACATTTAAAAATATTACATTCATCAATGGTTTGACAAATGATTTTGGAGGAGCCATTTCAATTGAAACCGGAAATGTTTACGTAGACAACTGTATATTCATCAACAATACAGCATTAAGTAACACAAATGCTGGAGCAATATCCAATTATGGAACTAAAGCAAATAAAGGTTATCTATTAGTTAACAACTCATTATTTGTAAATAACCATGCAGACCATGACGGAGGAGCAATAACAACATGTTATGCGAATTCTTACATTTACAACAGCGTATTCATTAACAATTCCGCCCGCCGTGACGGTGGCGCAATAAGAGTTAGTGTTTTTGGATATGGAAATGTGCAAGACTGTATCTTCATGTATAATCATGCTGATGAATGGGGAGGAGCATATTACAGCTGGTCCGGTGAGTCAAATATTGAACGTTGTATTTTTATGAACAATACTGCCGGAACAAACGGTGGTGCAGTAATGGCTTCCGGAAATATCAACATTGAAAAATCAATTATTGTAAATAATAATGGAGGAGAAACAGGAGGTTCTTTTTACATCCAACAGCCCATGTACAATACAAAAACTGTGATGAATATTCATGACAACCTTATAACTAACAATACATCACCATATGGTCAGGAAATATTCATTAAATGGTGGAATCCAGAAAATCTATACACACAATTTGACAATAATGACTGGGGGGATGAAGACCCTAACGATTCATCTGTTATTGATCCGAATAATGTGACTTCCAGAAGTAAAGTATCATCAACAATTACATCAAAATTATTTGGTAAATTAAATGTTGATTTATTATCCAAATATGAAGATTTAATAGGTGATTTTTTCCCTGAAGATTCATTGAATGAACTTAAAAATCAGTTTTACAGTGAAAATAATGACAACAACCAAAATTCAAATGGTGATTCATCCAACAAAAATCAGGTGCAAAATGACAAAAACCAGCAAACAAAAATAAATTCTACAACAACTGAGGATAAAACCTCTTCAAGTTCAGACACTTCAAATATCCAAAAAACCGTACAATCCATAAATAATCTTGTTAGTGGAAATTCATCTGCAGGTAATGATAAAAAAGCATATGAACTAAATGAATCAAAATCCATTTCAAAACAGGTTAACATTGACATTCGCTATTTTGCAATAGTGATTGCTTTAGTCTTTATTTTATTAGCTGTCGGATATAAAAGAAATTCAAAAAAAGAGTAAATAGCTTAGCTATTTACTTTAATACTATTTTTAATTATTTAATTTATTATTCAATTCACAGGCAACCAGATAATAGTAAATATAAAAACCACACCATGAGACAGTTGCAAATATACAAGCTATTATTACCCATTCTACAATAATTGACAATCCCAGGTTAATTGGCATCCATTGAAGATAAATTGCAACAATAAATAGAATGGCCATTCCTATACCCATCTGAAATGCAATTTGAAGCGGAAATGCAATATCTTCCAATTCATATATTAATCCTGTGAATGAAAAACCCCAACCGACAACAATTGATCCTAAAAATGCATTTACTATTTCAACACCTGTGAAACTAATATTTTGAGGACCCCTCTGCAATGAAATTAACACCATTACAAGCATTACTATAAAACAGCCCACAAATGCTCCTAATGCCAATCGTTCTATAAAATTTATTTTCATCGTACCACCTATAAATCCAAAGCCTGTTTAAACTCAGGCAAATATTTCCTTGATATATTATCTTTAAGACCATTTTTAAGCTCAATAAACATCAGGCCTTTAAGTGAAGGAGCTACACGTTGTATTTTCCGAATATTAACAATTGTAGTTTTTGAAATTCTTACAAAATCACTGCTCAATGATTCCTCAACCTGATACAGAGGCTTTTTTGTTACATGGTCTGTTTTTTCAAGATAAACTTTAACCTGTTTATTTTCAACTCTAATCATGTAAATTTCACTTAATTCCAAAAGAGCAATATCTGATCCGTTTTTAACTGCCAACATTTCATTTGACTCATCACTTTCCAAAATGGATATTGCTTTAGTGATATTATTTGTCAATTCATTTGTGTGAATATCTGCATGCGGCTCCTCAATATCTCTTGAAACGAACAAATTCACTTTCATAATCTATTTCCTTAATTTTTCCATTTCCTCTTGGATTTTACGTTCCCTGTAATACTGTGTGTCAAAATTATCATTGAATGCAAATGCCTTTAAAAAGTCGACAAGCACTCCAATTCCCCAAAAAAATACGGGAAACAATACCCACCAGAAATCTGGAGTTGCAAAAAAGTTAATAACAGCTAACATAGCATTTACAATAACATATGCCTTTAAATTTTTAAAAAATTTGATTTTTGCATCTGCCCTTTCTTCAGCCAATGCTCTTAAAGTATCACTCATTTAATCACCATTTTTAAAAACTTCTTTCTCATTGAAATGGTAAGCTTTCAAAAAAGTCGTCAAAAACTTCAATTCCCAAAAAAAACATTATAAATGCCAACAGTCAAAAACTTTGTAAAAATACATCACTATTACATTCAGTATTACATTTACTGCTATATATTTAAATAAATTTTCATGAAATCTAATCTTTGCTTCAGATTTTTTTCCAGCTTCATCCGTTAAGTTCTTCATATCACCATTCGATAAAAATACTTAGTAATGCAATATTTAAATGATTTTTTGACTATGCCTGCAAGATGCAGAATATAAAAACTGAAGTGCAAAAAACAGAAGTTGAAAATCATTATCTTAAAAAAAAGTAGGAAATAGCTGCATTATAACACAGCTACCAGATAATATAATATTGAAGTCAGTGCGGGAACTGTTAAATTATCAATTCCACCGTAACTGAATGCTTCACATAAAGTTGCAACTGCAGAAATCATTATAATATTTACAATATTGAATTCAGGCATTGTACAACCGATTGAAGCGAAAACCATCCATACAAATACACTCATTACAGTAGTTACAACAAACATTGTAAGTGATCCTTCAAGAGATTTTGTACCTCCGAACACTGTGTATTTGACTCTACCGAATTTCTGGCCGATTAAAGCTGCAAAGCCGTCACCATATACCATAGGCACAATTGCAAGCGCTACAATCCATATGAAGAATTTAGGGTCATTTGCCGGGGACAGCATACTGTATACTGCAATTAATACAGTCCAAATTCCTGCGTAAAAGAACAATCCGAGTGCATGACCTGATTCGGTTACACTGTTTTCTATTTTTATTGGTGAGTAATCTGTTAAGAAGAACAGAACGATTGTAATCGGCAGTGTTAAAAACCACACCATTACCCATGGATCTGAGAAAAACGGCATGGCAAATATCATGTTACCTACCATAATATGTAAAAATTTACGTGAAACTTCAGGTCTTGTCTTTAAAACCATTTCAGCTACAACGAAAATGACGGCAACATAAACATATACAATAATTAATGCAAGGATGTCACTGAATATCATCAGCAATACTCTCCATACTCACAGCCCGCATTTTCCATTTTTACATGGTCAATCAGGGTGCCGTCTTTTTTATATAATTTGATTTCACCCCAACCGTTTCCTCCATTCCATAACCGGTTGTGTCTTTTCTGTCCGTCAGGAGCTTCATAGTTGAATAACATCATTTCTTCACGTTTGCAGTATAAAACCATTTCTATACGGGAGTTTTTGTTGCTTGCATTGATATGCCATGTGTGGATGTCGTCCCCTTCTTCAAAGTCAAAATCAATCTTTACAAGGTTCCAGAATCTTGCAAAATTATATTCATACATTTTACCTTCATAGTAAAAACCTATTAACAGTTTACGGGGAATGGATATTCCAAATGCCTTTGGTTTTCCTCCACCTGCTTCAAAAGCGGAATTGTTCAGTTTTTTACCGGTAACCAGGCTGGTTAAGTTACATGATGAAATCCACAGCCATGGTGTGGTAAAATCTGACCCCCAGTTTTTATCGGCATATCCGTAGGATTTTTCAGGAATGACTTCATATTCCTCTCCATCAAGCCATACGGTTCCACTGTATTGTGTTTTGATTCCTTCTGCATGCCAGAACATTTCAAAGGAATTCAGTTTTCTGAACAGTGAATTTGCACCATAACCTACATTGAATGTTATTTGCTTGTCAATATCCAAATCCCACATCATGTCTCCCGCATCAGACATGTATTCCGGGTGATTTTTTGCATCTTCTTCAGACACCCTTGAAAATCCGCTCATGTGTGTTTCTGTTAAACTACAATCTCCTACTTGAATATTCAATTCATCATCAGGACAGTTGAAATATTTCATTGAGTAGAAATTGTGGATTTGCTTTGGATTTTTACCCCAAGTTCCTGCTTTTATCATACAATATGACGGTTTTTTCCCTAAACGCTGATTTTCCGGGTCTTGACCTAATACAGGTTTTTCTTCAGCTAAAGCTGGATTGCAGGTAAAGTATTCAATAAAAAAAGGTCTTGCTTCACCTGTCTTTTTATTATATCCAGTGAAAGAATGCCACCACCAGTCATAACCTTTTTTGGCAAGTGGTCCTTTAAGCATATAATAATCTCTTTTCAAATCACTTTTATTCATATTAATCCTCCAAGGGTAAGATAATATGATATTTATTTAAAAGTGCTTAAATAATTTATTATAAAATCAGATTAAAAAAATAGTAAAAAAGAAGATAATTATCTTTTAGAATTCATTTCTTTAATATCTTCACGATAATAAAAACCTATAGTCAATATTATCAGAACTACAATGAATGAAATTCCGGTTACTCTAAAGACATCATCTTCATCAATAATGATTTGTTTAACAACGGAATTTGAAGTGGATCCTCCAGAATCAATTCCATCAGTATTACTGCTTTCAGAAGCACTAGCTTCAGAAGTAGATGACTCTGAATTAGTTGAATCAGCAGTATTTGCTTGATTTGCTTGATTGGATGAGGGGTCAGTATTTTGAGAAGTTGATCCATTACCTGTAAACTCGCTGGTCTGCTTATTGACAGTTCCTCTACCAGCATTGGCATTGCCCTGCGAACCTTCACCAGAACCATCCCCATTTCCACTTCCTCCAGTTCCAATATCTTCATAAAGTTGATAATTTGGAATGTTAGGATACACATAATTAGGAGTGGTTCCAGTTATAGGTTTAGAAGATGAAGAATCGGAATCATAAACATTATCCCTTCTAGACATATCCACAGTAGCTTTTACAAGGTCCCCATTATTAACACCATCTACTGTGAATGTTCCGGCACCACCACTTATAGTAACAGAGACAGTCTGTCCATTTGCCTGATAGGTTAAAGTTCTATCAGGAAGCAAACTTGCAATATTTCCATTAGAATCTGTAAATAAAGCCTGGAAAACATTTGAACCTATTTGAGTAACAGTGAATCTCATATTATTTGTACGGATTTTTGGACAGACAAAACCAAAATCACCATACCAGTTATCACCCAAGTCCAATCTTACACCATTTTCCTGATAATAAGTATCTTTTGCTTCAACATCTTTGTGAATATTACTGTATATAACATTATAACTTATATCCTGTTTAGATGGTTTAACATAACTGTCAGCAAATTTAAGGCCATTGTCCCTGTTGTCTGTTATAACATTAGACATTATGCTATTGCTTCCGATTTTAGCTAAATAAATACCATTTTCTCCGTTGGAAGTGAAAATATTTGACTTGACATTAATATTATTTCCCAAATTTGTTACATGCAAACCATCCTTTTTATTGCTGGACACATCATTATCAGTTATATAAACATTTTTAGATGCTTCGCCATAATCAATACCGTTTACCTTAGTAGTTGCATAAATACCATTGTTATTTTTATTAATAGTATTATCATAAATGTAAACCTTATTGGATTTTGCTAAAATAACCCCATTTTCACCATTTTCATTAATTTTATTTTTATAAATGTGAACATTGCTGGATGATGCAAGAGTTATTCCGCTTTTAGTATTACCTACAATATTATTTTTAGTAATATTTAGATAATTAGCCCCAGTTGCTACAATTCCATTTCCTTTAGTGGTTATATCATTATTATAAATGGTAATATAATCTGAATCAGTGACAACAATACCATCACCACTGCCCTGAATATTGAATCCTTTAACCGTAGTTAATGAAGCATCTTTACCTTTTATAGTTATGACAGGGCCGGAAGAGCTTGATTTTAAGGTTGTATCAACATTACTAATCAGAGTTAATCTTTTTGTAATTACCAGATTAACATTAGAATAGCTTTTACCCTTAAATAGAATTACATTATTTACTTTAGCATCGTCAATTATTTTTTGAATTTCAGAACTGCTTAAACCGCTGTCTACAACACGGGTATTATTCATAATTATTGTTGATGTTTTTGAACAAGCATAATACTGGGAATTTCCGGCATATTTGGAAACTATTTTATATGTCCCGTCAGCCAATCTCAGCTGAAGTGATGCAATGCCTGATGAATCAGTGCTTCTGGTATAAGTTTTACCATTGACAGTGAATGTTATTTTAACATTCTTTATAGTATTATTTTCGTTGTCTGTTAATTTTACTTTAAAATACTCTCCAATTGAATCAAAGGTAGTGTTGCTTTCAATATCAATATATGTGACTTCTTTTGAAGCTGTTAAAACTGAAACATTATCTGAGACTTCAAGAACAGGTTCCTCTGAAACAGACAAATCATCACACGTGGAATTATCAAGTTCATGGGCTACTGCAACATTTAACGATAATAAACATACTGCTAACAATATTAAAATAAATGTTTTTTTATTCATTTTTCACCTCCTTCATGTTAAATTATACAGAAGTAATTAATGAAAATTATCCTTATAATAAAATATTTAATATTTAATAGTATATATTATTGACTTTTTTTAGTTAAAACAGAAATCTTATTAAATTAAAAATCGCCTTAAAATATAGATTATTTTCACAACCCCCCATATTTATAACAATTGTTAAATAATATGTGTATCATAAATATCATATCAATAGGTGGAAATATGAAAATTAGCAAATTAATTATAATTTTTTCAGTATTAATTATTTTAACAATGAGTACGGGAGCAATATCTGCTAACGACATGTTAAATAATACTATTACTACATCTGATGATGGAAATTCATATTTATTGGATGAAATTGACTCAACAGCATTATCCTCAAATGAAGATAACATCACATCCAACAGCACCATAACTGTTGTAGCCGATAAAAATCAGCCAAATCAGGTTATATTTCCTACAGTCCAACCTGCAATTGATGATGCCAATCCAGGCGATACAATAATTCTTAACGGAAAATTTATCCATTGTCATTTCACAATAAACAAACCATTAACTATAATTGGTGAAGAAGGAACAACACTGAGTCCCTGTCCTCATATTACACATGAAGGAGTTAAAGACTTTGGAGTGTTTTATATTAACGAAGGAGGGAGTGGAACTGTTATTAAAGGATTTACCTTCTTAAATGAAGATGAATCCCATACTCCATTTAGTTTTTTAATTAGAGGAGCATCGAATGTAACAATTGAAAACTGTACAATGAACTATGTTAATCCAAACAACGATAAATATACCGGATTGATAATCGAAAATTCAAATAACGTGAAATTATCCAATATATTAATTAATAATACGCTAAATGGAATTATCATCAGAAATTCTTCAAATATTGAGATTTTAAATAACACCATAAGCAACAATGCAAATAATGGGATAAATATTGCGGGAAACTCTGGAAATATTTTAGTTAAAAACAATGAGATAATCAGTAATGCCAAAACTGGCGTAAATCTGTCAAGCGCCAATAACATATCCTTTTTAAATAATCTGATAAAAAATAACGGTTTAAAAAATAGTGACAGCGGATCCGGAATATATGTGAACACCAACATCACAAAATTAACTGTTAAAGGAAATATCTTTATGTATAACGGCCTTTATGCAATAATGTACGATTACCGTACAAGAAATTTAAATCTTGATGATAGTGCGGTAAACTTAACAGATATAGACAACAATTATATTGAAGGCCATCAGTCAAATTATGTTGAAAACAAAGTTTATACCCCGTCAACAGATAAAGATTCAGATATTACGGTTGATTCGAAGACTCAAATTGTTTCATCCAAATTAACAACTTTCCCATTATCTGACAAATATTTTTCAGCGAAATTAGTTGATTCAAATGGAAAAGCAATCTCCGGACAAAAAATTACTTTCAAACTTAATGGAAAAACATTTACTGCAAAAACATTGAGCAATGGAATTGCAAAAATAAAAGTGTCATTATCCTGTAAAAAAACATACACAGTCACGTTAATTTATTCAGGAAACAATAAATACAATTCTTCAAAAGCAACAGCTAAAATTTTAGTTAAAACAGGCAGCAAAAAATCAAAAATAACTGCATCAAACATGAAAGTGAAAAAGAACAGTAAAAAATCCTACCAAATTAAATTAACTGACAGCGCAGGAAAATCATTGAAAAAACAAAAGATAGTTGTTAAAATAAATGGAAAAACATCTACAGTAAAAACCAACTCCAAAGGAATAGCTAAACTTTCCATAAAATTAAATAAAATCAAGAAATACAAAATTTCAATGAAGTTTTTAGGAAATGCGAATTATAAAGCGGTTTCAAAAACAAGCACGGTAACTGTTACAAAGTAACGGCCAATAAAATTTAATTTATTATTTTTTTAGTCTGTAAAATTTTACAGACCCAACTCTCTTTTTCAATACATTTCAAATATATTCAACAGAGCATCACAGATAATGAGGATAACTTATTTCATCACCGCAGTCATTATCTTAACAGTAATATCCACAACCGTGCAGAACAGCTCAGCATCTTCAATCAAACACCATACTGGGGCAAATCGGTATGAAATTCATCCATATAAAAAAAATAAAAAAAGAAGTGAAGTCAAACTTCACTATTTGGTACCATATACTCTGTCTCCAGCATCACCGAGGCCGGGAAGAATATATGCATTTTCATTTAATTCCCTGTCCACAGTTGCACAGAAGATTTCAACATCAGGATGGTCGTCTTCAATTGTTTTGATTCCTTTTGGAGCTGCAACAATACATAGCAGTTTAATTTTAGACACCCCGTCCTGTTTAAGTCGTGAAATGGTTGCTGATGCGCTTCCACCAGTGGCAAGCATAGGATCAATTACAAGGACTTCTCTACTGTAAATTCCTTCAGGCATTTTATAGTAATATTCAACTGGTTCAAATGTTTCTTCGTCCCTGTAAAGTCCAATGTGTCCTATTTTTACATTTGGGATGACATTCAATATTCCGTCAACCATACCCATTCCAGCCCTTAAAATCGGAACGATAGCATAATTGTCTTCATTTAACATACCCGTTTCCATCTTTTCCAATGGAGTTTCAATGGTTGTTTTTTCAAGTTTTGCATCCCTCATTGCCTCATACATTAAAATTGTTGAAATTTCAGTAACCAATTCCCTGAATTCCTT
This sequence comes from uncultured Methanobrevibacter sp., assembly GCA_964596915.1. GTDB lineage: Archaea > Methanobacteriota > Methanobacteria > Methanobacteriales > Methanobacteriaceae > Methanocatella. Next base: position 47,111 of record CAZQWN010000004.1, on the reverse strand, counting down.
GGTTCCTGTATTAATATCTCTTAAAATTGCAAGTTTATGAGTTATTAACGGATGATTAAGTACAAATTCATTCATGTTTTTCCTCCGGTACACAAATATTTAAAATTACACCAACAATAGCTGCCAATGACATTCCAGAAACGGAAATGGACAAGTCTCCATATGCAAGAGACAATGCCGCACCACCTAAACCTAAAACAAGCATGGTAGCTGCTATAACAACATTTTTGGTATTGTTAAAATCAACTTGGTTGCTGATTAAAATTTTAAGCCCATTTACACAGATAAATCCATATAACAATACTGAAATACCTCCTAAAACAGGTTGAGGAATTGCAGTTAAAAGTGCAGTCAAGTGACCTGAAAATGCAAATATAATTGCAATGACTGCTGCAAGACCAATTACATAAGTGGATGCTACACGAGTCATTCCAACAACTGATGTGTTTTCACCATAAGTTGTGTTAGCTGGACCTCCAATGAATGCCGCAAGGAATGTTGCAAGACCGTCACCAAGCAATGTCCTATGAAGACCAGGATCTTCAATCAAATCACGTCCTATAATCTCACTTAATACTTTATGGTCCCCAACGTGCTCAACCATTGTTACAAGTGCAATCGGAACAATCGTCAATACCGCTGCAAAGTTTAAGTCATAATGCATGAACGGCAGGTAGAATTTAGGTATTTCAATTACGTTAGAAGCGATTGCAGCTGAAAAGTCAACCATACCTAAAGCAGCAGCTACAATATAACCTACTACAATACCTACCAAAAATGGAATAACTTGCAGGATTCCCTTTCCACGAATTGCAACCAATGCTGTTACTAAAAATGAAATAAATGCAACGAGAAGATTTGTCCACGGAACAGTAGCCAAATCCAATCCAATTTCAGAAATAGCTGTTGGGGCAAGAGATAAACCGATAACCATAATCATCGGCCCCACCACAACAGCTCCAAACATTGCACACACATGCTGAATAGCCAGTAAAATCCACCTAAAAGTATTAGGCCGATCACCAGTACCTAACAGCATATTACTATTTTCTTCTACCATATTATCACATATTTTCTAAAATTTAGAATATTTTTTTATGAAATTGATAAATCAATTAAAAAAATACTTTTGAATATTTTAATAATTAATTTAAAATTATCTGAAATTTGTAAAACATAACTAAAATATTGCCTTAACAAATTCTCATATATAATATATATCTGAATAAAATTATAAAATACTTTCTTATTTCAAAATATAATTTAAAAAGAAAAAAAGTTGAAAAAAATTCCAAAAATCATATTTGTGGAATTCTTTCGTTGGTGTTTTGAGCTGTCCATCCAGCACCAAAACTTGAATACGTATTTTTCAATTGTGTTTTAGTGGAAGATTTAATGTTATATTTTAATTTAACAATAAGGCCAGAAGTATCATAGTTGTTAAACATACTTTTCATGTATTCAACTGTTAACCAGTTTGTTGGAATGCTATGGCTTCCATGGTCATAATCTCCTGAAGGATTACCAACTAAAACTTTCTTACCGTCCTTACTAATATCTAAAATAGCCACATAATGGTTCCATGTATGGAAAACTAATGCACAGCCCCCTTTTTTAAGCTCATTTATAGCTTTGGCATATGAAGATTTATAATAATAACTGCATTTGAAGTTAGATTTTTCCAAACCTGCCTTAAGCAAGTTAGTAAATGAGCCGTCACGAGCTGTGGTTTTGGAAAGTTTTGCCAATTGTTTTTCACTGATATAAGATTTTAAAAATTGTGTACACATACTGACAGATGTTGGACCGCACGTATAACCAGTATTTTGCACATCCCTAACCTGAGAATATGTATATGACTTACCACTCAGAGAAACTGTTATGGAATCTGGCCAATAATCGTATTTGTTAGCTTTAACTATTTTTGTATTGATGGCTCTCTCAATAACATTCCATTTTTCACGCACCAAAACATGCTTCAGGTTTGAGGCATATTTTGTCTTGAAATACACATATTTAGGCAATTTTTTATATAGATACAAATAATAACTATCCCTTTTTATTGTCTCCTTATATTGGGATTTCAGGAGAGTGTATTTCATGTTTCCATCAGCCATGATATAATTGCCCGGCATTACATCAATGTCTGGAACCCCATTTACAAGAGGAATATTCACTTTTAGCGGATTTTTAACATTACCCTTAATACAGCTCACATTTTTATCGGCTCCGCAAGAAAAGATTGTGGAACTGCCTGCAAAACTAGCGGTTATTGTGTACTTATTTGCACCCATATTAGGTTTAAAAATTACAACACCTTCAGCGTTGGTGGTTTTAGTAAAAGTCTTATTGCCAACTTTTATAGTAACAGTTTTTTTAGAAATGGCAGATAAAGTTGAACTTTTTAAATAAATCCGCAAATAACCCTTAGTCAATAATTTAGTATTTCCAACAACAATTGAAGTAGTTGCTGGAACTATTAGTGAAATGGTTTTAGATACCGAATTATGATAGTTATTTCCGGCATAAGATATTTTTATTGAATACTTTGCATTAGGATTTAATGTTATCTTAACTCCAGCCCTACCCTCGCTATTTGTTGTTGCCTTGTATGTTTTCCCATCAATTTTAAATGATACCGCTGCATTTGTCAATGCTTTTCCAAAATTATCCTTCAAGTCAACATACAGATATTTGTTTTTCAAGACTGTAGTGTTGACTGGAGTAATTGAAGATGACAATTTTAAAACATTTACTTTGAATGTTTTATTCACCGGATTGTAAATATCATTTCCGGCAAAAACAACCCTTAAAACATAAGCATTTGGTTTTAAATTTAAATTTAAACTTGCTACCCCCTCATCATCAGTGCCGACCACTTTATTTGCATTGTTAATATTTGTGGTCAAATTCTGATTTGAAATTGGGGTGTTGTTTAAATCCCTTAAAGAAATCCCAATAGATTTGCCCGTATAAACATTGGAAGAATTAATTGAAATCGTCGGAGTTTCCTTAACTAATGTCCCGTTTGCATCATCTGCAGTGACATTATCACTAGCAGATACGCCAGCGATGAAAAAGACTGATAATATTATGCAAATGATGAAAAAATTTATTTTATTATCCATAAATTCACCTTAATTTAACCTAAAGTTGCATGGGTATTCTGTCTAGACCAGTTTGTACCCATACTTTTATAAAAACAATCAACTTGATTTTTCATAGAATTTGAAAGAGAATAATTTAATCTGACTATTAAACTATCATCATAATTTTTAACGAATCTTGTTTTCATATATGAAACAGTTAACCATTTTGTAGGAATGTTATAATAACTTTTATAGGAATTACTTACTAATACTTTTTTGCCATCTTTACTGATATCCAAAATGGTCACATAATGGTTTTTAGTGTGGAATATTAATGCACATCCTCCTTTTTTAAGTTCGTTCAATGCTGTGTCAAAGGAATTCTTATAGAAATATGTGCAATTGAAGTTTTGACCCAAAGCGACTATCATGCCATGACATGGAGTGCCAATAATCTCTTTAGAACCTGCCTTTTTAGCCAAGTATTTTTCTGACATGTAATTTCTTAAAACCTGACTGCACACACTTGCTGAAGTAGGTCCGCAGGTGTAATCGGTATTTTGAACATCACGAACTTCAGAATAGGTATATGATTTTCCTTTTAGAGAAACCTTTACTTGGCTTGGCCAATAGTTGTACTTGTTTGCACTGACTATTTTTGCATTGATTGTCCGTTCTATGACATTCCACTTTTCACGTTTTACAATGTGATTTGTATTCGGATGGGATTTGGTTTTGAAGAATGTGAATTTAGACAACTTATTGTTTAAGAATAAACAGTAGCTATCTCTTTTAATAACTTCTCTGTATTGTGCCTTTGTTAATGTGTATGTTGCACTTCCGTCACCCATAACATAATTTCCAGGCATCAAATCAATGTCCGGAAGCCCGTTTTTTAAGGGAATGATATCGTTTAAAGGATCTTTTACATTGCCTTTAATGCCCTTAACCTTTTTAGAAGTCCAATATTTACCGTATTTTACGATTACTTTATATTCCTTTGCATCCAATTTGGGCTTTATGACTATAATTCCTTCTGAATTTGTCGTTTTTGTAAACTTCTTATTGGCGATTTTTATTGTAAGGGTTTTATGTGAAATATCTGAAACTGAATAGTCTTTTAAATAAATTCGCAAGTAGCCATTGGTAAGCAATCTTGAATTTGCAATATCAATATTTGTGTAATACATCACCCGCAAGTTAAATTTCTTTTGAGCGGAATTATAATAATTATCACCATTATAATTTAATATTACAGAGTAAGAGGATGGAATTAAATTGATTTTAAGACCTGCTCGACCGTTTTTATTTGTGGTTTTAGCATAGGTTTTTCCATTGATTTTAATTGTGATTCGTTTATTTGAAAGGGGATTGTTATTGCTTGTTAAATCAGCATATAAGTATTTGCCTTTCAATAAAAAATTAGCATTATAAGTGAGTTTCGTATCTAATTTGGAAACTTTAATATTGAATTTTTTAGAAAATGCGTAATATTGTTCATCTCCTGAAAACGATGCAGTTAATTTATAAGTTTTTGCAGGAAGGGAGATTTTTAGAGAAGCAATACCTTTAGAATTAGTGGAAACAGAATATTTTTTATTGTTTATTGAAAGAGTTAAATTTTTAGATTTTAATAAATCACCAAAACTGTTTTTTAAATAAACATTTAAGGTATCTTTAGTTTTTAATTTAGCAGTATTTAAAGTTATAACAGGCTTTGTTTTTACAATTTGAACACTTGAATTAACTTCAGACGGATAACTATCATTAACTTCCTCAAAATTAGCCGAATCCAAAGTGACATTGTTATTTATTTCATTTGAATCAGACACATTTCCATCACTTGCTGAAACAAATGATATTGTAAAAATAAATATAACTAACAAAATAATTAACTTAATTTTCATAAATCCACCATAAATACACTAAAAATATATAATGAACATTATTTAAAAATGTTATGAAACTAAAAAAAAAGAAAAATAAGACATGAAAAGTCTTATTTAAGATTATAGTTAGTGTGGAAACATTACTGGGTTTGTTTAAGAAATTGTTGTGAAGTTATTTTCTTGCTTTTCCAACACGGCGAGCAATAACCATTTCTCCAACAGATATTAAACCTGCAAAGAATTTTTCTAAACCTCCAGTTGACCAAATCGCTTCACCAAAGGTAGCATTAATAATATTTGCCTCATATTCTTCAGGAGTGATTTTTACACCGGTAGTCTTTTTGGATACCAATGCGGATGCGGCCATCAACTCTTCCCAAGTTACACCTTTAAGTTGATTTTGCATTGCCTTATATAATTTTTCCACTTTAATGTCATAAAGCTCAGACAACAATTCTACAATATCACATGAACGAACCATACCCACAATCTGATTTTCATCATTGACAACAGGCACAGTTACAAATTTATTGTTTGCTGTTAAAATCACTGCTTTTCTTGCAGGATCATTTTCATGAACTGTTGAAACTTCTTCATAACCACTCATGATTTCTGAAATCTTTTCATTTCCTTCCCTTAATCCTTTTGTAATATCAAATGAAGTAATCCATCCAATTAATTGTTTATCATCATTTACAACAGGACAAGTAAAACGTCTTATTTCTTCCATTACTTTTGAAACTTCAATAATACTATCTTCGCTATTTAAATATACAAAGTTTTTATCCATTAATTCTTTTGCTTTCATAAACAACCCTCGTTTTATTCAATATCAACTCTCTTCAGTGCTCCAACAGGACAATGACGTGTGCATTCAACACAGCGAATACACTTATCATCATCAAGGACCACTTCGCCATCCACTAACTCTATTGCGCCTGTAGGGCAATTTTCTTCACATAAATAACAATTCACACAAGCTTCATGATTCACATCAAGATTTCTGCTGTGAACAATTGGACCAAGATACCTGTCCAGCTCAATTGCCTCGTCATTTTGTGAAATTTCAACACATGCACTACATCCTATACACATTTTTTCATTAATGTAAGGATATAAATTATCGTCATCCAATTCAATACCCAAATCCAAATTTAACTTATCGAAAAACTCTTTAAATTCAAGAGTAAATGCATTTGTTGGACATAGAGTTGCACAATCATCCCAATTATTATCAACCGAATAATCAATTGAAATAACATTCATCCTAACTACTCTGTGAGAACAGCTAACGTTAGATAAACTGTATTCAATGCAATCCTCTTCATCCTCATTTTTATAGATGACAGAATTATCTATCAATTTAATTGCAGAAACCGGACAAGTCTGAACACAAATTTCACATTTAACACACTTATCAGTGATTTTAGCTATTCTGAATATATTAGCTGGTTCGATTGCACTAACTGGACATTCTCCAACACATGTGTTGCATCTTACACATCTAGGTGCAATAGCTATAATCTCTTCATTGGAATTGAAATCATCCAATTCAAATTGGAAATCATCACCATCATCATCTAAATCAACAGATTTCAATAGAACTTCACGCTCTAAGTTTTTCATCTGTTTTTGAAACGTTACATTCATAATATTACCAACTAACTATTTTATTATATTTAATAAAAATGATTTTAAAACAAATCCTCCAATTCTTTTAAAGAAGGAAATTTCTCCATTCCAAAGCCTTCAATAGCCTTACTGGCCACCCAATTTGCAATTCTGCATGATTTTTCCAAATCATAACCTTTTAAGTAAGAATATAAAAATCCACTGTTAAAGCTATCTCCAGCACCAGTTGTATCAACAACATCACATTCATATGCACCAACTTCACATTCTTCTGAATTATTGATTGCATAAACACCTTTTGAACCTTGTTTTACAACAATGGTTTCTATTCCTAAATCTAAAAAAGCAATGACCAATTCATTTAAAGGGGCATTATCATTATTGCATAATAACCTTAATTCTGATTCGTTGATGAGTAAAATATTTGTTCTCTCAAGAATTGGTTTTAACTCGCCAAATCCTTTTTGAACATATAACATACCCGGATCAAAACTTAAAATCGTATCCTGACCCAGTTTTTCCAGCAATTCAATTTGGGTTTTGAATGAATCACCGACAAATGATGTATAATGCATTATTTTACATCTCATAATATTCAACGGATTTATCTCATCGATTTGAATGTCATCATTGACGCCAGGATTAATATAAAGACACCTTTCGCCATCATTATCAACAAAACCCAAACATTTTCCTGTTGAACCTGTTTCGGAGTAGATTAAATTATTAGTGTATACCCCATTAATAGCCAAATTATATTCAATCAAATCCCCATCTTCGTCTTCAGCTATTTTTCCAATGATTGATGTATCCATACCCAATCTTGCTAATCCAACTATAGTATTAGCTGCAGAACCTCCAGGCGTTGAAGTTTCACTTTTTATGAAACTTTCCTCATCAGCGCCAACGATATTTTCTACTGAAAATAATTTATCCACGTTTAAGGCACCGAATCCAATTACTTCAGCATTAAGATCATTATCAAACATTTCCATATTAAAACCCTACTTTAAAATATCCAATAGATTAATGTTTTTATCACCCAGCTTTCCATCAAAATTGCCTGCAGAGATTTTTATAACACCTTCAAATTCCAAAGCCGCATCGATACCGGCTTTAATAGCTTTATTCATTGATTCTTCATTAATTGCATTAACAACAATTTCTGGAATATAATTAACCCCTTCAGGAACTTTAGACTCTTTGCCTAAAGATTCTTTTAGTGAAGGACAGTAAACATGATTAGTGGTCGGTCCGATTTCAGGAAAATTTGTTTCTGGTTTTGAAGCTGCAGAACACACGTCAAACGGTGCAGTGGCACCTTCTACAGACATGATTGCATCAATAATAGCCTCTCCAGCATTAATAACTGCTTCGGGCGTTTCACATAAATACCAGAAGTTTCCACCCATTATCCCATCATTCAATTTGAATTTTTCTTCAATCTGGAAATCAGGAACTGCAATCGGAACATTTATCATTTTTCTCCCGTATTCATCTACAATCCATTCATATCCATCACCACAGTGACCTACAATGTCCATCATTTCAATATATTCGTCACTTTCACTGTCTGAATAATCGAAAATACGGGTAAACGGCTTAACCAATACATCCTGGCGGAGCCTGTAAGATAATTCAAATGCAAATTTTTCCACATCATCACCACCCAACCAGTATTGCACGACAGCGCCGAACCTTCCATCGGGAGTTTGAGATTCGTCTAAAAATCCTTCAACTCCACCTTCAACCCTACCTATTACCGCACTTGGAGTTGAAGTTGAATCGTATGCTGCTCTTTTAACTATTTTTTCAGTTGGTCCTGTGATTAAAGCTCTTACATATTTTCCTTCAAAAGCTTCAAAAAATGTATCATCTACTTTATCATAACTCATCTTTAATACCTTCCTTAACTTAACCTAATCCTCCGATGTCCTCTCCTCTAATATTGGTTCGCATATATTTACTATCTTTTAGAATATCATCATAATTCTCATCAGAGATTATTTGTATAATCGGGTAATTTTCATCACTGAAAACATCAAAGAATTTTTCCTTAATTTCTAAATCAATTTCATTCTGATTAAATAATTTCCTCTTGTCATCTGAATTATTATAATCCTCTATAAATTTTAAAACTTTATTTTTATCAAATTTGACATATACATTGGCTATCACTGCAGTTGTTATTGCGCTTGGAGAAACAATTGCAATTTCAGCAACTCTAAGAGGATATTCATTACCGTTGAATGAAATGCTGATTGCGTTATTTGCCCTTGCAAATTCCAACGGTTCAACATCAGTAATGCTGTCACCAATGTAGAAAATATTATTGACATCAATATTGTCCCTTTCAATAATTTTATCAATTGCTAACTTTTTGCCTTGGCCCCCAACTACCTCAATTGATTTGATTTTGTCATAAATGTCCATTTCTGCAATTTGAGTATAAAAAATATCATCAAATAATTCGTAGTCATCGGGATTTTTCAAAATCATATTCTTGAATTCGCTGATTTTTTTGATTTCATCATCATTTAAACTTAATCCATCTACATCGACATTTGTGTAAAATGTATTTTCAAATGGAACTTCCATATAATTAGAGACAGCTTCAATATATTGGCCATAACTTGTACTAACTATATAAGTATTCATTGATTTCTTCAAGTATTTTAATAGAAATTTTGAATCGTTGACTGAATAAATATTTTTTTGTGAAAAATCAATCAGATCCCTGTTGTTGATGTTTTCACAAACAAAGAAAGGCAAAATTAGTTTTAGAGTATTGCCTGCCTTATAATTTTCCTTTTTAACTACATCCGCCAAGTAATCATCATACAAACTAAGTATCTTGAATAATTCATCCCCATTCTCAATGAATTTTGCTGCCAATTCGAAAGCATTGTCATTCAATGTCAATGGCCCTTCACAGTCCGTGATAAATGACTTTTCAAACATGATTCACCTGAAGTTTACTATTCTGATTGCATCCAGAGGACATATTTCCTCACAATTCCTACAATAAATACATTTTTCACTGTTAAACTCGATTTTATCATCACTCAATGTTAATGCACCTACAGGACAATTTTTAACGCATATTGCACATGCCTGACACTTTTCATGTGAAAGTGAAAAGTCTCCAAATCTTTGATAATGCAAATAAGACCTTGCATAGTACAAGTCAGTGTCTTTACTGTAGAAATAGTCATCATATGCTCCAATTGCATCAAAATGACATTGTTCAACACATTTTCCGCAATAGATACAATCATCATTGATCTTAATTGGATTCGGCCCATCCAATTCTATAGCTTTAACCGGACAGACATTTAAACAATCACCGCAAGCTAGACATTTTTTATCATAAACCTCTATATTCCTATCCATCAGATATGAACCGAATAGTTTTGTGAACTTGGAAATTTCAATATGGGAATCCAAACTGAGCTTCAGCTCTTTTTCCATCATGTCATTGACCTTACATTCAATGAAATTTTCAAATTTCTGGTCATTGAATTCCAATGCGATGGATTTTCCAACTTTCTCAAGAACCATATTTAAACTGATTAAATCCAAGGACAGCCTTTTCATGTCATGGTCAACAATTCCAGATACTATATCAAATGACTTAATCTCACTGTACATCTTGTAAGCTTTTTTACGTGAGGAATACTTAATTGCTGTTGATGGACATGAATGCATGCACTCCTCACATCTTGCACAGTATCCCGGATTGATATACGGTAACTTATTTGTCCTTGCCACATTAATAGCGCCCATTGACGGACAAACCCTTGTACAGGTCATACATCCAATACATTTATCCTGATTAACAACAATGGCCTTACCTCCTTTCACAGTTTTAGGAAGCAATTGACCATATTTAATTGCATCAGTCGGACAGACTCTGAAACAATAACCACAGCGTACACAAGTGTCTTTATCAATCTCACTATGAGGAGGTTGCTTTCCATCAGAAACTATATGTATAGATCCGTTTTTACATGCTTGAACACATGCTCCGCAAGCTTTACATAATTTTACATTTATGTTTGGAACATTTTCCTTAATTGGAGGATCCATATGCACATCTAGAGAAATCGCATCAAATGGACAAGCATTACGGCATAACACACATCCGAAACATGTGTTTCTTAATTTAATTAGACCGTCATCGCCATCCATGTAAATTGCATCAATCGGACAGGATTGAAGACATGGTTTATCACTGCAATTTGCACATTTTGTTTGGTCAACCAAATAATCAACGTCGACATGTCTCAATGGCCTTGGTGTTTTAGTATAACTATCAATCATAACACTCACTCCATGAAAATATCCTCATTTAAGTTAGATGACTTTACGGTAGCATGAATTATTTCATTGCCCTCCATTGAAAATTTAGCAATGAAATATTTGATTACAGAAAACGGACAAGTTTGGTAACAGATGCTGCAACGTAAACATCTACTTTTATCTCTCACAATCGTATCTTCCAATTCATCAAAAGAAATACATCCTGTAGGACAATCAGGAATGCATAACTGACATTTTTCACATTTGGATTTATCCCAATCAATTATTCTAATTTTAAGCCTATTTACCGCATTGGATATTATTTCCAAAGAGATTTCCTCATCAGGAATAATTTTCAATGCATCATCCCAAATTTCAGAAATAGGAACGTCATATTGCAATAGCTCATCAGTTTCAAGAGCCCTCAAGTCATCTTCCTTATTGTTTATATATTCTTCAAGGTAGTTTACTGCCAGCAAGATTAAATCTTTTTGATCTTGCAAGTTTTCGACAAATACACCTTTCATTGCACCGTTTACAGGGCAAACTTCAAGACATTCCCCACAGGAAATACATCGAAGCTGATCTACAACAAGTTTTCCGTCTTCAAGATTGATTGCATCAACAGGGCATTTTTTCATACACTTTTTACATTTTATACATAAGTAATCGTCAACAATATATTGCCTTTTTGATGGAATGATATTAAATTCCGGAAGTATTAAATGATTTAAACCACATTCCAGTGTTTTTGGGTCAGTTGGACATACTTCAGCACAAAAACCACATCGAATACATGCACCAGGATAAATTACAGGATAAGTTAATCCCTCCCCAGTTTCATCATCCTTTTCCCTTACGATTTTAATAGCATTTGGAGAAGGGCATGAAACTGTACATGCTCCGCAACCGATACAGTACTCTTTGTTTACTTTAGGAAAATCCCTGAATCGTTCTGGTTTTTCTGCTATTTCAGGTTCGGTGTGAGCATTTGCAAATGCGTCAGTCCACGCTTTTCTTGCAAAATCATAAATATACCACATTAAAGAAGCCATTTATTTCACCTCATAAAAGTCCTTAATAGCAGTTTTACCATGTTCATTTGTTATTGCAACACGCTCTGCACATGCAACACAAGGATCACTAGTAGCATAAGTTGCCACTGCATCAGCAACAGTTGGAACATCACGAATCATATATTTTGCACAGGAATCCATGTTCGGAATACTAGGAGTTCTGATTGAAATATTCTTGATTAAATTTCCATTGGTTTCAATCATGTAAGTAACTTCACCGCGAGGAGCTTCATTTTTACGCATTGCATAACCTGATTTCAAATCAACAGGAGTACGAACTTCACCTTCAGGCATATTCTCAATAGCTTGTCTAATTAAGCTAATAGATTCAGGTATTTCATCAAATCTTGTTAGAGTTCTAGCGTAATTATCTCCTTCAGTTCTTCTAATTACTTTAAAGTCAAAATAATCATCATAAGTGTAATGGCCGTTCCTATAATCTTCCCTAACACCAGAAGCCCTTCCTATCGGACCTACAGCACGTCCTTTTATAGCTTCTTTTTTAGTCATTACACCGATTCCTTTACATCTCAAGGCAAGTGCAGGACCCTCAGCAAATAAAGCTCTTGTTGTTTCAAACTCGTCCTCAATTTTTTGAAGGTTTTCTAGTATCGGTTTGAAATGGCGTTCATCAGCATCCATTCTGACTCCACCAACAACATTCCAACCCATATTGACTCTATTTCCTGTTAATAATTCAATTGAATCCATCGCATATTCCCTTAACTCCAATACTCTCATGAACAATGTTTCATGATCCATTGACTTGAAGAATGTGGAGTTTCCAAGCAGGTGACTTTGGATTCTGTCAAGTTCGTTGGTTATAACCCTTAAAAACTGGGCTCTTACAGGAACATCGACACCGGAAATTTTCTCAATAGTCTCTGCGAATGTTTGAGTATGCTCATATGAACAGATACCGCACACACGTTCTGAAAGATAAATTGCTTTTTGCCAAGTTTGTCCTTCAATTATCTTTTCGATGCCTCTGTGAACATAACCATATTCAATTTCTGCTTTAACAACTCTTTCGCCTTCGGTTTGAAGTTTAAGTCGGATAGGTTCTTTTAAAGCAGGATGAATAGGACCAATAGGCACTATCATTTCTTTTCCCTCCCACGGTCAGCAATAGCTTGAGGTCCAACGGCCAAAATCGCCTCCAAAATTTCATTAGGCCTAGGCGGACAGCCAGGAATTGCCGCATCAACTGGAATGAAATTGGATGCAGGAGCATAAACATGACCCCCTTCCTGATTGAACACATCTCCAGATTGCGGGCAGTTTCCAACTGCTACTACTATTTTTGGTTCAGGAGCCTTATCATATACTCTTTTTAAATTTGTAACCCATTGTTCGGTGACAGCACCAGTCAACAACAGGACATCAGCTTCACGGGGATTATTGTGAACATAAATACCATATTGCTCTAAATCATATCTTGGAGATAATAATGCAACACATTCTACGTCACATCCATTACATCCACCGCAATTAATAATACAGACGTGAATTGAGCTTTTTCTCACAACATCCCTAATAGCATTTAACATTTGTACTCCCTCTTAAATTTTCATAAATATTATAAACTTGATTTAAATTCCGCTTCTTTTTTTAATAATTTGAATAGTTCTAATTTTCCTTCTTTTAAGGCATCATCATAAGATTTGCCGTTTTTTATTTCATCTATTATATTCATTTTGAGTTTTTTACCATCTTCATGAGATATTAATTCCAAAGTATCAATGAACCAGCATAAACTTAAATCAGCATTTAATTTTTGATATAGGCAAATATCCTGAGCTGATTCAAAAGTTGCATGCATAGCTTCAAGGGAAGACATATCCAATAAATCAAAGAAAACCTCTTCAAGCTCATCAACAGTACAATCAAAATCCTTGGAAAACGGAACTATAATATCTCTTTGCCAAGCATAACTTTTGATAATTCTTTTTTGCATTAATCTTAATTTAGCATCATCGTCCATTCCAATCACATCATACTGTCCATCTTAATAAGAAATATAAAATTATCGCAATAATTAATCCTACAGCAGTTTCCTTTCTGCCGTATCCAGGTCTTTCACCTAATACAAAACCGCCTAAAAGAAAACCAATTGCAGATAAAATGACATTGCCTGAGTCAAAAGCCAAACACCAACCCAATATTGAAACCACTGCAAACGGCATGTTAAATTCAGTGACTGCAACAAATGGTTCGGCATGCTGTTTGTAACTGTACACAAGACCCAATATCAATCCTGCTGCAAATGTAAGTAAATAAATCATATAATCTAACATAATATCCCCTACATTGGTTTATAAAGCAATATAAATGAACAAATTATTGCTATAAATGTTATTATAAAACATAATTTCTCAATACTTTCTATTTTATGTGCAAAATTGCCTTTAGACAATAATACAAAAGCTGCCAAGATAATTCCAATAATAACTATTGGAGCAATAAGATATGAATGCAGTGCAGTTGTGAGCAATCCTACAATTATTATTCCAAAAGCAACCAATGATGTTAAATATACAATTACATCTTCACTGTTCATGCTACCACTCCTGTAAATATCATCAATATTGTTCCAAAGAAGCAAATTGCACCTATGGTGATTTGAGCCATAACTGAATGATTCGGACTTAATATTGGAGTTGTTGCATTAATAAATCCAGTCACGAATGAAATCACAATCATTCCAATAAGATATCCTACAGCATTTAACGGGCCAAAGAATATTGTCAAGAATACCCAAAGCATCACATACCATGCAATAGATTCTGAAAACAACATGAACCCCCTTAAAAATCCAAAGTGCTCTGTTTCGAATCCTGACACTAAAGTCTTATCTTTAGTGATTGCAAATGGAGAATATGGTGATTTAGTGATAATCAGCATGAAAAACATTAAAGCTGCAAGAGGAATTGTAAATACTAACGGACCATGTACAGACTGATAAGCAATGATTTCTCCAATGTTCATAGTGCCTGTAATCAGATACACAAATACAATAGCTGCAAACAATGGAAGTTCAGTTGCCGCTGAAAGTACAGCCCTTACACAGCTTAACTTACCATATGGTGATCCTGAACTTGATCCGGAGTTATGCTCAACAATCTTATAAACCGCATAAACACCAAACAATATGAGCAATGAATCATGTGCAACAGGCCCTGCAATGACCCCTACAATCCACACTAACGCCAATATAAATACTATACCAATGTAAAACACTTTAGAAACAGTTTTTGGAATTGCAGTTTCTTTAAAGAAGAATTTTAAAGAATGTATCAAATGCTGGACAATAGGCGGTCCCGGACGTTTCTGAACACGTGCCATGACTTTTCTATGCAAACCCAGAAGCAAGCTACCTGCTAGAAATGCAATAATAACATTAATTAAAATATCTGCCATCAAATTCATAATACCACTCTAATACCCAGTAAATGGTTCTTTCACCCTTTCTTCTTCATCTTCAGGTCTTGGTTTAGCCATTGTTAATAAACCTAATGACAATACCCATAATGGAATACCAAAAATAGCTACCGCATAAACAATCCATGCTTCAAAGTCTATAACCAAGCAAGCGAGAATAGCTATTGTTGATACAGCCAATAATATACCACATATAATTTTTTGATTAACCATGCTCACCACTTACCACAATACCAATAATAATATTTCAACAGCTCTTACAATAATAAACAATGAACTTAAGTGAATAATTACAATAAATGGAGATCCTGCAGTCCTAAACATTTCCGCCTTACTTGCGAAAAATGGTGCCACTCCACTTTCACCTAAAATTCCAATCAACATTAACACGGCACCGAAAACCACCATTGGACTTGCAGGCATCTGAGATAAAACAGCCAGACTTAGTGTTCCAGTTGCTGCAAGAATTATGGATGCACCGCCGAATAATGGCAAGCTGCACATCATAGCAATTAAACCATAATTGAATGCAGAATTTAAAACACTGGTCTGCTTAACTGCAGATACTATACCAATATTTAAAATACCCACTAACGCCATAAACAATGTGAAGTTAAATAAATCTCCAGTAATCATTGCACCTGCTGATGCTAAACCGCAAATTATTGATAAGAATCTTCTTTGTTTAAATTCCTTTGGACCCACTTTAACTTCAGTGTTATTTAAATTGTGCATAGTAGCTTCGACTTGAGTTTCAGGTTTACTTAAAGCAATCAATAAAGTAAAACCTAGTAAAACCGCAAAAAGGAACAAGTTAAATGGTGTAAGATACAGTACAATATCTCCAAGAGGGATTGTTCCAAGTAAATTTCCTCCAAGTGTAACAAAATCCATTCCAATCACCTACTCCTTATCAAAATCCTCTCTCATAAGCAGTCCAATTAAACCTACTTTTGAAGCTACTTTTAATAATAATCCGCATGCTGCTAAGAATAAACTTAATAACCAATATTGAGGTGCTACAAAGAATAATAAGAAACCTAAAATCCATAAACACCATGCAATACCAGAAACGCCAGCAATACCGTCCAACATCAATACCGGAAGACCTCTTGCCTTTTTAGATAATGCATATAATACTATTCCCCCACCAGCTACAGCACCACCTGTAAATCCAGTTAAGAAAATACCATAACCTATCAAAACCAATGCAATAAAGTTAGGAGCAGTATTCAAAATTTCCATATTCAATGCAAAAGGCTGTGGGAAAATTGAAGAAGATTTCTGAAGATTTCTTCTTGGATTCTGTTCTATTTTACGCATTTCCCTAGTAAGCAATATTTCTGAAATCGCTAAAGTCTCTGCAAGTTCCACTACCAAACCAGGTAAAATCAATGCTTCCGCAAGGTCGGTTCCAACAGCAGATACAACAAAAATCATTGCAAGACCAACCAAATCAGTCAAGATAAGAATATGTATTTCTTCCCTTTTAAGAGCAATAGCCATAGTGCCTATGAAACCTACAATTAATCCGGCGTAAATGGCAGGCAGGTACATTGATAAGAATGCATCAGGAACATAGGGAGGTATAAATACCATCAGTTATCCCTCCTTAATTGTTTTGCTCTTGCCTTAGCATCATTTGCATTAACTTCTCTAGCCACTTTTGTTGAATCAGAAATAGCCTTTTTAACGTCCTCTTTAATTTCTGACTCATCGTTTTTACGATTCATAGTATAGTTAACAGATAACCATGAAGCTATAATAAAGGACATCATCAATATACTGGATTCCAAAATTGTATCGAATCCTCTGGTATAATATAATATTTCATCAATGAGCCCCCCGGGAGATGAATAAATTGATGTGCCAAAGTATGGGGAAATTGAAGATATCCATTGGGCCAATGGAGACATATATCCAGTAATCATTCCCAAACTAGCTGCATTTTCAGGATACTGCGGGTAAATTATGCCCGCCTGGGATAAAACTTCCCCTCCCCTGTCATAAGGAGCAATTGCCAATCCATCATCAATTTGCTCTTGAGGAGCCGGCCTAACATATAATTGATCAGGGTTTAATGCCATAGGGACAATTAAACCTACGATTAAAATTATTCCCAAAGAGAATGCGAACAAACGAGGAATATTTTTTGGGTCAGCCAGTTTATTCCATAAAACTCCAATCCTCATAAATCTGCCCCCATTTCTTCTAAACGAATAATTGCTCTGAATAAAATTAAACTAATAATAACTGTTGTTGCAAGCAATGTTAATAATGCTAAAACATGATTATAGCACAACAACACTAAACAAACTCCAATTGATGCAACTTCAGTATTGAATGTTCTTACAATAGGGTCATTTACTCCAGGACCCCATGCAGTTGCCAAACTTCCGACGATAGCTAGAAATATTCCAAAGTAAAAGAATAATGAAACGCTAATCATTTACCTCACCACTTTCCAGCCTGTTTTTTCTAATATCATTTACCTTAACAATAGCTAAAATGAATACTAATGTAGATAATGGATCTGCCAATGCGGCAAACATTGCAACATCCAAGTACTTGAAAAGTACAACAACCAAAACAAATCCTGCATCAAGTATTGTAAACATTATAACCTTATCCAATGGTTTTTTGAGAAATATAATACCGAATGCACCAATCACCATCAAAGCAATTGCAATTATTGACACGAAAAATTCCATCTTGCATCACTCCAATAGTATTTCATCATCTAGCCTATTTAATGTGTACGCAATTGCATTAGCGCTAATTGTAGAACAAATAAAGAATGCAGCTGCAACTATAAGAGCAAATGGAGTGTTAATAACTAATGCGATTATAGCTGAAACTCCAAAACCGATTACATTTAAATACAATAATCGTTCAGCCCTGTTTTTAGTAATCAATGCTCTTAATGCAACAAATACGACTATAATTCCGATTATTTCAACATACATATTTACCACTCTAAGCATGCCTATTGAATTTTTCTGCAATTTTGCCTAAAAGAATAGAAGCCCTCTTATGGTCAAGACCTTGGATGGTCAATATTGCAATAACCATACCCACAATAAACATTTCCGGAGTGAATCCGACAAATGAACAGATAAAAATTATTATGGTGGCGGTCAGGCTTCCGATTGTTCCGGCATAACCAGGGTCAGCACATAATCTATTTCCAATAAATACTAGAAATGCTGCAATAATTCCACCAGGAATTCCTAAAAGCAGATATCCAATAGCGGCGATTAAAGTACCAGCAGATGCATCTGGAGAACATACAATGTTTCCTTGGAAGAATCCGCCAGCAATATCTCCCCCTCTTTTTTCGACATTTTCACCTATTATCCTAGCCCCTTTAACACCAGGTTGCTCGGGAAGTCCGAAATATGTATCAACAATTACAAAATTCAACCAACATAGAATTGCAGCAATTATGATTCCAATTACTTCATTCATTATATATCCTCCCCCTCATCTCCATCTAAAGGCTTTGGAAATACAAAATCAAATAAATATTTCACAAATAATGCAGATAAAATACCAATAATAATAGCCAATACAATTCCATTATACATAAAAGTGTAATTCAAAACCAAAAATATAGAAAAAATACCTGTAGCTATTATCGGAGTCGGATATATTGCACTTACATCAAAAGAATACCTATATGGTTTGCTTGGCAATAATGGGATTTTCAAAATTAACGCAAAAACTATTGAAACAATAATAGTAACAATATAAGCTAATAAAACATCAAATGAACTGAGTGTTATATTGCTAAGCCCATAAATATTACCATAAGAAGCAAAAAATATGGTATTATACATCAAATCAAACATATTATTAGACTCCTCTTAAATAATAATTATATTATATAAAAATATATAAATGTTGTTACTTAAAAATTAATATTAATAGCTTAAACATAATTAAGATTAATGAATGGTGGCTTAATGGATAATAAAAATATTTTAATAACCGGTGGACTAGGATTTATTGGTTCTCACATTGCAAATGAGCTATTGAAGAGTAATGAAGTCGTTATTCTTGATAATTTATCTACTGGAAAGATTAACAACTTAAATAACCCCAATCATGAAAATTTAAAAATCGTCAAGGAGGACATACGTAATACAAATTTAGATGATTTGACATCAAATATTGATTACATTTTCCATCTTGCGGCAATGGCCAGTGTTCCTTTAAGTATTGACAAACCAGTTGAATGCAATGACATAAACCTCAACGCCACCGTTAAACTTTTGAAATCTGCTGTTGACAATGATGTTGAAAAAATAATATTTTCATCATCCTCGGCAGTATACGGGCAAAATAAAAATATGCCTTTAAAAGAAAGCGAACAGCCACAACCGATGTCACCTTATGCATCTTCCAAGGCAAGCTGTGAATTATATATGCAATCTTTTTATGACAGTTATGGTCTGAATTACACATCACTAAGATATTTTAATGTTTTTGGACCCGGTCAGGACAAAAATTCACAATATGCAGCAGTCATACCGAATTTCATCAGTGCCCTTCTGGAAGATAGCCAACCTGAAATCTATGGTGACGGTGAGCAAACCAGAGATTTTGTTTATGTCAAGGACGTTGTTCGCGCAAACATCAATGCTGCAGAATCTGATTTCAATGGAATCGTTAACATTGCATCAGGTGAAAAATTAAGCATTAACCAATTATATGAAATTGTTAAAAATACGCTTGACAGCAATATAAAACCTATATACTTGCCGAAAAGGCAAGGAGACATAAAACATTCTCTTGCAGACATTACACAAATGGAAAAAATCAATTTAAAAATAGATACCCGTGACTTTGAAAAACAACTAACAGACACTATTGAATGGTTTAAAACAATATTATAGGTTGAAAATATGGATAAAAGTATTAATGATATCAATGTTCGTTTAAGGACGATAAGAATTCGTGAACTTATTTTGGGGATGATTACCAGTTTTATTCTTACAGGAATACTGATGATAGCATTCCCTTCGATTTATGATAATGACGATTTAATGTTCATTATTCTGTTAGCATTTGTTTTAATCTTTTTTGCATGGTGTTTAAGAGGCACAACTGGACTTAGCAATAATTTTAATAAACTATTTGTTAAAAAGACCCGGAATGAAATCCTGTATGTATTTTTAATAAACATACTATTTGCATTTTTATTTACATGCCTTGTAACTGGACTGGATTTATTAATTGGATTTTATGATCCGAGCTGGGTTACCGGCTTTGACATAGATTCCGTTGACATTTCAGCAGGAGCGTTTCTTTTAAGTGCTATTGGATCAATCATTTTTGCACCAGTTATAGAAGAGCTAGTTTTCAGAGGAGTTTTATTTAACAGATTGAAAATAAGAGTAGGTATTGTCCCAGCAATGCTTATTTCATCATTTTTGTTTGCTATTGGCCATGACTTTGGAGGAATGACAAGTGCGTTCCTATTTGGAATGTGCATGTGCATATTATACTTGAAAACAGACAACATTCTTGTTCCTATGAGCGTTCATTTCATTAACAACGTTGTTGCAACACTTCTGGAGCTAACACAAATCGATGTATTTATTGGGCAGTTCCCTTGGATAATTCCAGCTACAATAATTACATTAGTGGCGACAGTTTTATTAATTAAATATATCATACAGGAAACAAGCCTGTTGAAAAAAAGTTATAGTTAAAAAATTAAATAGTTAGTGGAATCCGCATCCACTACAAGTTTCACATTTCTCCTCTTCTAAAGGATCATATGTTTTATCTTCTTGCAAAGTAGCCGAGATGAAATATTGGTCAAATTCATCCTTATTTTTTAAAACTGGAGAAACACCTTTAAAATCACATTTGATATCGCCAGTTCCACCAATATCAACAAGTATTGGTTCACCTAATTTGAATTTTTTAAAGTATCCTTCAACATCATTTACCAAATCTCCAGGCACTCTGAAATTGAAAGACAAAATATTATTTTCCTTCATTTTCAAACCAACGTATTTTTGGTCAATCTCATAGTTTAAACCCAATTGTTTTTTGAAAATAATGTTAGTGCCAATTTCATTAGATGACATTTTTATAATCTCCTTGAATAAATTATTATTAAAATTATAGTTTGAGGTATATAAAACTTTCTCTCATCAATTGTACATATTTTGACAATTTAAAAAAAATATTTTTGAATAAATTTATAACGAATTATCACGATTTTTAATAAGGTTTATATAATTCGAAACTCAAAACATATAATATTATAATATATATTATAATAAAAAAAAATCAATTAAAAAAATAAGGTGTTTATTTTGAATGAATACAATAAAGACATTGGAAACAGAATTAGAGAATTGAGAGAACTATCAGATATTACAATTAATGAAATTGCATCTGAATTAAACATTACAGAAGAAACATACATCCAATATGAAAACGGAGAAGTAGACATCCCTGCAAGTTTCTTATACGAACTTGCACATATTTTTAAAGTTGATTTAGGATTATTATTGACCGGTGAAGAAAGTAGAATGAGCATATTCGACGTTACCCGTGCAGACAAAGGCGTTTCAATAGACCGCAGAAAAGAGTATACGCATCAAAACCTATGCACAAAATTCATTCATAAAAAAGCTGAAACATTCCTTGTTACAGTGGATCCTGAAAAGAACCCCGTGCCTTCGCTTAACTCACACCCTGGTCAAGAATTCAATTACGTATTAGAAGGTTCCTTAAAAATTTATATTCACAATAACGAAATTATCTTAAACGAAGGAGACTGCATCTTCTTCGATTCAGCACACAGACATGCTATGGTGGCACTTAACGATAAACCCGCTAAATTTTTAGCAGTAATAATATAATATTTATGGAGATAATTGCATGACATCATTAATAGAAAATTTTGTTGAAAGGGTTGATTTCAACTCTTATGAAGACTTTTACGATAACTTCAAATTAACATATGAAGATGATTATAACTTCGGATTCGATGTAGTGGACAAATATGCTGAAATCGATCCGGAAAAAATAGCTTTAATATGGACAAACGATTATGGTGAGGAACACATATTCACTTTTAAGGATATGAAAGAATATTCCAATAAAGCTGCAAACTTATTTAAACGTTTAGGTATCAATAAAGGCGATTGCGTAATGCTCACCTTAAAAAATAGATATGAATGGTGGATATGTATGGTTGCATTGCATAAAATTGGAGCAATTGCAATACCTGGGACACATATGCTAAAGCTTCATGACATTGACTTTAGACTAAAAGAAGCAAATGTTAAAATGATAGTGTCAGTGGAAGAGGACACATTACTTCCAGATTACGAAGAAGCTGAAAAATCATTAGGCATTGACATTCAAAAACTAGTCATTGAAACCGATAGGGAAGGATGGGTAAACTTCAATCAAGCAATTGAAAAGGAAAGTTCAGTATTTGAAAGACCAACAGGGAAGGACAAGACCTATGCTGAAGAAATATCATTAATATATTTCACATCAGGAACCAGCGGACTTCCAAAAATGGTTTCACACAGACACACATATTCCTTAGGACACATTCCAACCGCTAAATATTGGCATAATATTGTAGAAGACGGAATTCACCACACCTCCGCAGATACCGGCTGGGGAAAGGCCGTTTGGGGAAACATTTACGGACAATGGATTGCAGGAACATCAATATTTATTTACGATTATGAAAGATTCAATGGACTGAAATTACTTGAAAAAATCATCGAATACAATGTGGATACATTCTGTGCACCACCTACAATTTACAGATTCATAATTAAAGAAAATATTGAAGGATATGACCTTTCAAACTTAAAATACGTTACAACTGCAGGTGAACCCCTACCGCCAGAAGTATCCGAAAAATTTTATGAGTTATCCGGACTCAGAATCAAAGAAGGATTCGGACAGACAGAAACCACATTGTCAATTGGTACATTCATTTGGTTGGATGCAAAAATAGGTTCCATAGGTAAACCTTCTCCATTGTATGATTTGGAATTATTGGATGAAGACCACAATAGAGTTGAAATTGGTGAAGAAGGAGAACTCTGTTTCAAAATGAAGGACAAACCTACTCCAGGATTGTTCGAAGACTATGTGAACGATGAAGAAAAATACAAAAAGCAAATCCACCACGGATACTATCACTGCGGAGATACTGCATGGGTGGATGAAGACAGATACGTGCACTTTGTTGGAAGAAACGATGACATAATCAAATCTTCAGGTTACCGTATCGGACCGTATGAAGTAGAAAGTGCAGTATTGTCTCACGAAGCAGTTTCAAACTGTGCTATTACCGCTTATCCTGATGAAGTGAGAGGCCAAATTGTAAAAGCAACAATCATATTACAACCTGGCTTTGAACCGTCAGATGCATTGACCAAAGACATACAAAATCATGTTAAAAGAGTTACAGCTCCTTATAAATACCCAAGAATGATTGAATACGTTGATGAAATCCCGGAAACAATCAGTGGGAAAATAAGAAGAGTTGAAATCAGAGAAAACGACAATAAAAATTAGATGATATAAATGACAGAAGAAATATCTTATCCAGTTATAAATAAGGAGATTTGCAAAGGCTGTATGAGATGTATAGTCGGATGTCCTCAAAATGCAATATTACTCTCGGAAGAAATGAACAGCGCAGGATATCAATTTGCATATTATAGTGGAAATGGTTGTACAGGATGTAAAGACTGTTACTTTACATGTCCTGAGCCATTAGGATTGGAAGTACATCAAGTGAAAAATATTGTTAATGATTCAGTAGCGAAAATGATTAAAGCTAAATCAGCTAATCAAGGGGGAAACTAAATGAGTAATCAAATGGTGAAAGGAAATACTGCTGTTATCATTGGTGCAATGTATGCAGGATGTGATTGTTTCTTTGGATACCCAATTACTCCCGCAAGTGAAATATTGCACGAAGCATCAAAATATTTCCCAATGGTTGGAAGAAACTTCGTACAGGCAGAAAGTGAAGAGGCATCAATCAATATGGTTTACGGTGCATCAGGAACAGGCCACAGAGTCATGACCGCATCATCAGGACCCGGTATAAGCTTAATGCAAGAAGGTTTCACATACCTTGCAGGTGCTGAACTGCCCGCTGTAATTGTTGACATCATGAGAGCGGGACCTGGACTTGGAAACATCGGACCTGAACAAGGAGACTACAATCAGATTGTCAAAGGAGGAGGTCACGGTAACTACAGAAATATAGTCCTAGCTCCAAACAGTGTTCAGGAAATGTGTGACCTGACCATGAAAGCATTTGAACTTGCAGACAAATGGAGAAATCCAGTTGTTGTTTTAGCTGACGGCACACTAGGTCAGATGGCCGAACCTGTTGAATTTCCAAAAGAAGCAATTAAACCTGAAATTGATGAATCATGGGCCGTAAGAGGAAACAAAGAGACAATGGAAAACCTCATTACATCAATCTTCAATGACTTCAATGACCTGGAGGATTTCAACTTCAAGCTTCAGGAAAAATATGCCAAAATTGATGCTGAAGAGGTTATTGTCGACGAATATCATGTTGACGATGCAGACATTGTTTTGGTTTCATACGGCATCAGCAGCCGTATCGCAAGGTCCGCTGTTGACAAAAGTCGTGAAAAAGGCTTGAAAGTGGGACTCTTAAGACCTGTTACATTATCACCTTTCCCAACTGAAAGAATCAGGGAATTGGCTGACAAAGATGTTGAATTCATATCCGTTGAAATGAGTAACGGTCAGCTGCTGGCGGACATCCAGTTTGCAGCATTAAGAAGAGACGGAACCCATCTTGTAAACAGAATGGGTGGAAACCTCATTGAACTTAAACATGTGCTTGCAAAAATTTATGAAATTGCAGGTCTGGACGAAGAAATAGATACTTCAAAAAGAAGTGAAGAAAAGGCTAGCCCAAATATAATTGATTAAGGATGTGGAAAAATGAGCGAACAGACAAATAAAGATTATGAAGAACAGGTACGTAGAAATCCACAATCCCTTTTAGAAGAATATCCCAGAAAAGGAACCAATATTCAATCCACCCATTACTGTGCAGGTTGTGGGCACGGCATCATACACAAATTGATTGCAGAATGTATGGATGAGCTTGGTATTCAGGAAAGATGTGTCATGATTTCACCTGTAGGATGTTCAGTATACGCATACTTCTACTTCAACTGTGGAAACTTCCAGACTGCTCATGGAAGAGCACCTGCAGTAGCTACAGGTATTTCAAGAGCTGAAGACGATGCTATTGTTATGAGTTATCAGGGAGACGGAGATTTGGCTTCCATCGGACTGAATGAAACTCTGCAGGCCGCAAACCGTGGCGAAAAGATTGCAGTATTTTTCGTAAACAACACAGTTTACGGAATGACAGGCGGACAGATGGCGCCAACCACACTGATTGGTGAAAAAACCGTAACCTGCCAAACCGGAAGGGATCCTGACTATGCAGGACACCCTACACACATGTGTGAGTTAATCAACACCCTAAAAGCACCGGTATTCATTGAAAGGGTATCTCTTGCAAATCCATTGAAAATCAGACTTGCAAAATATGCCATCAAACAGGCTTTGACAGTTCAAAAAGAAGGAAAAGGATATTCATTCGTTGAAATATTATCACCTTGTCCTACCAACTTAAAACAGGATGTGAAACATGCACAGGAATTCATCGAAAAGCACATGGAAAAAGAGTTCCCTGTCAAAAACTTCAGAAACAACCTGTACAAAAAAGACCCCGTTGTCAGACCTGAAAGTGACTTTTCCAGAGAATCATTGGATAAAATATTCAATGTCAACAGAGGCGAAGGTTCAGGATATGTCGATGCAGACATTGAACCTGTAAGCATCAAGGTTTCAGGATTTGGCGGACAGGGAGTTTTAAGTGCAGGCCTTACAATAGCTGAAGCCGCATGTGCTGAAGGAAAACATGTTTCATGGTATCCTAGCTACGGACCTGAACAGAGAGGAGGAAAATCCAACTGTTCTGTAGTAATATCAAATGAAACAATCGGAACACCCGTAGTGGATGACATTGACATTCTTATTGCTTTAAACAAACCTTCCCTCGA
This sequence comes from uncultured Methanobrevibacter sp., assembly GCA_964596915.1. Classification (GTDB taxonomy): domain Archaea; phylum Methanobacteriota; class Methanobacteria; order Methanobacteriales; family Methanobacteriaceae; genus Methanocatella. The sequence goes on along the minus strand of CAZQWN010000004.1, from coordinate 20,556 downwards.
ACAGTTCTCACAGGACGTTAAAGAAGGAGGAGCAATTCTTTACGATTCACACATTGGTGAATTTGAAACAGACAGAGACATTAAGGTTATTGCAATGCCTTGTGTGGATATTGCAGAAGAACATGGAAATGCCAGAACTGCAAACACTGCACTATTAGGAGCATTGACTGAACTGACTGACGTGTTAAAACGTGAATCTTACGAAAACGCTATTCGTGAAATGTTTGCGGCCAAACCTAAAGTAATCGATGTAAACATCGATGTTTTAGAAGCCGGAGCAGAATGGATTAAAAACAACTCATAGTGTGATTTAATGACATATAAGGAAAATGCTAAAAAATATTTAGAAAATTACAGCTTAAGTATAGGAGATACAATCAAAGTACATAAAGCGGATATCACTTATACCGGTATTTTACTTGACAGGCCGGAAGATGCGGATGACGGATACATTGTTATCAAATTATCAAGCGGATACAACATTGGAGTGGCTATCAAAGATACAACAGCAGAGCTTATTGAAAAAGGGGACAAACCTAAAATCGGATATGATGAAACTGAAATTCCCCATGATGAATCAAAACAGAATATTTCAATTGTATCCACTGGAGGTACAGTATCTTCAGTCATCGATTACAGAACAGGTGCAGTACATCCTAAATTTACCGCTTCAGACCTTGTAAAGGCAAATCCTGAACTGTTGGATTATGCAAATTACAATGTAAAAGCTTTATATAATATATTAAGTGAAGACATGAAGCCAGAATACTGGGTTAAAGCAGCAGAAGAAATAGCCAATGACATTTCAGATGGTGCAGACGGAGTAGTAATAGCTCATGGTACAGATACCATGCATTATACCTCAGCCGCATTGAGCTTTATGGTTAAAACTCCTGTTCCAATTGTCATTACAGGAGCCCAGAGAAGTTCAGACAGGCCTTCAAGTGACGCCAACATCAACCTGATTGATTCAGTTATTGCAGCGAAATCTGACATTGCAGAGGTTTGCGTCTGTATGCATGGAAGCTTAAACGACAAATACAATTACCTGCACAAAGGAACAAAAGTCAGAAAGATGCATACATCAAGAAGAGATACTTTCAGAAGCATCAACGCTCAGCCAATAGCTAAAATTGAAAATAAACAGGTTGAAATTAACCCCGATTATGCATACGCCAAACGTGGAGCCAATGAATTGGAACTGAATACGGACATTGAAGAGAAAGTGGGATTCATCAAAAGCTTCCCTGGCATTTCTGAAGAATTCATTGAATATCACATTGACAAAGGTTATAAAGGTCTTGTCATTGAGGGAACCGGACTCGGACATGTTCCAAATGAACTGATTGATTCATTTAGAAGAGCGCAAGATGAAAAAATCCCTGTAATCATGACATCACAATGCCTTTACGGCAGAGTTAATATGAACGTTTACTCAACAGGACGTAACATTCTGGATGCTGGAGTAATATCCGGCCGTGACATGACTCCTGAAACCACATATGTAAAATTATGCTGGGCATTAGGTCAAAGTGACGATTATGATAATGTAAAAGAGATTATGCAAACCAATATTGCTGGAGAATTCTCTGAAAAATCCTCAATCAAGGATTTCTTAAACTAGGTGGTTAATATGGATTACGAAAAATTAGGATTAAAAATGGGACTTGAGATTCACCAACAATTAAACAGTCAACATAAATTATTCTGTCCATGTAAAACAGAGCTTGTAGATGATGATTACTCAGACCTTGTTCAAAGAAAATTAAGACCAACACAATCCGAGCTTGGTGAAATCGACCGTGCAGCTTTACAGGAATCCCTAAGAGGATTAAACTTCAAGTATGAGAACTTTGAAAAGCACACATGTCTTGTTGAAAACGATGATGAACCTCCCCACAGCCTAAATGAGGAAGCTTTAGACATATGTATTACGATTGCATGTCTTATGAATATGCACATTGTTGATGAATTCCATACAATGCGTAAACAGGTTATTGACGGAAGTAACACTGGAGGATTCCAGAGAACAGGTATGGTTGCAACCGACGGATATCTTGACACCCCATACGGAAAAGTTGTCATTGAAAGCCTTGGCCTTGAGGAAGACGCAGCAAGAAGAGTTGAAACCAAGGAGGACTTTACCGAATTCAGACTGGACCGTTTGGGAATACCGTTAGCTGAAATTACAACAGACCCTTCAATGCACCATCCAGATCAGGTAAGGGAAGTTGCGTATATGCTGGGCCAGATATTGAGAAGTACCAACGTTAAAAGAGGTCTCGGTACAATCAGACAGGATCTGAACATTTCCATTGCTGAAGGTGCACGTGTGGAAATCAAAGGTGTGCAGGACTTGGATTTGATGGCTGAAATAGTAAACCGCGAAGTTGCAAGACAGCTTGAATTGATTGACATTAAAAAACAGTTACAATCAAGAAACGCCGAAGTTTTAGAAGAGATTCATAGCCTGGATGAATTATTTAGAGATACTGAATCCAAAATATTGAAATCCGCTGAAACAATCAAAGCAGTTGTTTTAAAAGGATTTAATGGACAAATTGGTCGTGAAGTGCAACCTGGAAGAAGATTCGGTACTGAAATTGCAAGCTATGCTAAAAAACGTGGAGTTTCAGGAATATTCCACTCAGATGAATTGCCTGCCTACGGAATAACTCAAGATGAAGTTGACAAAGTAAATGACTTTTTAAACATCGGCAAGGAAGATGCATTCATCATTGTGGCTCACGATGAGGACATTGCCATTTCCGCTTTGGAGGAAGTCAAAAGAAGAGCTAACCTAGGTCTTGAAGGTGTTGTTGAAGAGACAAGAAAAGCTCTTGATGACGGCAACACAGAATACATGAGACCTCTTCCAACCGCAAACAGAATGTATCTCGAAACAGACATTCCACTATTCAAGATTACATCCGACAGAGTCGATCCGATAGCTAACAACCTGCCAGAATTACCTGATGTAAAACAGGCTAGAATCATTGATGAATACAATTTAAGTGAAGACCTAGCAACACAGCTTGTAAAAAGGCAAGAAGCCGACATGTTTGAAGCCATTTTAGCTGGCGTTGATGTGGATGCAACACCTGTAGCTTCACTTCTCGCATATGATTTACGTGAAATCAAAAGGGAAGGTCATGACATTAATGTGCTAACTCTAGATCACTTCAAAGGAATATTTTCATTACTGGCTGAAGGGAAAATAGCCAAGGACAGCGTCCGTAAGCTAGCCATTGAAACCATCAAGGCACCTGAAGCTGACATTGCCAAAATCGCTGAGAAAAGCAATTTAATCATGATGAGCGATGAGGATGTTCAAAAAATCATTGCAGAAATTGTTGCAAACAATGAAGGCATGGTTAAGGAACGTCAAATGGGTGCAATGGGTCCATTAATGGGAATGTGTATGAAACAACTTAAAGGAAAAGCAGACGGAGGACTTGTAAATAAAATTGTCCGTGAAGAAATTCAAAAAATAATCTAGAGATACTCTAATTTGAGTATCCTATTATTCTTTTTTTAATTAATCAAAATATTGAAAATATTTTATAAAATTTAATCTGAATGTTTTTTATTCAATTAACACACAAACTCTCTTAAATAAGAAGATTACTCTTTATTTTTACTTATATTTATCGAAAATATCACTAACAATTTGAATTTTCATTTAGAGGATGCTAAATCATTTACAATTAATCTGTTTAGACAGTATAGAACAATATAACAATTAATTCAAAATAGCTCCGATAGCTAAAAATTCCCCCGATTTAATTGTTAGTTTGCCGTTTAAAGAAATTTTCCACCCCAAATTAAAGAGCAGGTCTTAAATTTAGAGTTTAATTTACATTTCTGACAATCAAATTTAAATTCATTTTTAAGCTCTAATTTATTAAAAAAAAAGTCATATTCACATCCTTTTCGATTAAACAAGATTAAATTAATGTTATTTATTTAATTTTAATTGATTTTCAATAATTCTTTATTTATTCAAAGAATTTTTTATCAAATCAATATTGAGTCTCATCGAATAATACAATTTAAAAATCCTTTTTTTAGAGATTAAAACATTAAAAAAGATTTTCTATTTTCCAGTCGTTTAAGCCATCATCGACTAAAAAATTATAATCTTTGCCCCAAATCAATCACAATTCAAATTATTTTAATTAAAATTAGCTCATTTAGTTAGATTTAATCTAATCCAAACTCAACTATTAATATTCAATATTATAAATTCAGATAATAATGTAATGTAATTCATACACATTCAACTTTTTATGGATGAATTAAACGGTTTTAAACCAATTAATTTTTCGCATTAAAATACTTATTTTTAATATTTCATACAGTATCTTGACTCAAAACAAATAAAAAGATTTATATATCAAGTTTGAGTTATTAATAAGTAACATTTTGAATATTTATGAATTTTAGGAGAAAATAATGCTAATTTTTTTTCACAAATATTCAAATTGGGATAATTAAAAAATGACATGGAGGCAAATTATGTCAAGAAAATTTAGTTACCTCTTGATGATTTCATTGGTATTCATATTAAGCATCGGCGCAATATCTGCAGCCAGCACCAATTCAGACAATATGACCATCAGCGATGATGATGCTATTGACACCGCAACAGATATTGCCGGTAGCGAAAATGATCTAACGTATAAATTTTCAAACGATGAAAATTCATCAAGTGATGATTTTGAAGTTTCGAATGATACTGCGGAAAGTACAGACGAATATTCAAGGATAACCACAACCATCACCACCAACAATACAAAAATCCTTAGAACAGGAAACTTTTCAATATCATTAACTGATGTAAATGGTACAGCACTTTATAATCAGTCCGTGATATTTAACATTAACACTAAAAATTATACAAAAACTACAGATGAAAACGGTACTGCAAGTTTAAAAATAAATTTTGCTGCAAATTCTTATGACATGGAAGTATACTACCTTGGAGATTCCACATATGCTCCAAGTTCAGCAAATTATACAATAGTCTCATACCAGATTCCTGCAAAGATTATAGTTCAGAGCACCAAAATTCTAAGAGGAACCTATTTTAGAATTTATCTGTATGATAATGAAAGCAATATTCTTCCAGGTCAAAAAGTGACTTTTACTGTAAACGGCAAGACATATTCAAGAACCACAAACTCCAAAGGCTTTGCCAGTTTAAAAATAACTCTCAGTCCAGGAAAATATAAAATAAAAACCAGTTATGTGGGTGCAGCATATAAAAGTACCTCAAAAACAGTTACAATCACATCATACAAACTTTCAACTAAAATCATAGCTGCAAGCAGTACTGTTTATAAAGGAAAATACTTTACGGTTACGCTTAAGGACAGTAAAGGAAATGTTTTAAGCGGTCAGAAAGTAATTTTTAAGATATCCAGCAAACAGTATACAAGAACAACCAATTCCAACGGTAAGGCAAGCTTAAAAATAAACCTCAATGCAAAAAACTACTATACCATGAAAGTCGTATACAAGGCAACAACTTCCTATAAATCCTCTTCAAAAACTGTAAAACTTGTTGTAAAATCAAACACTATTACTGGCCAGTTATTGGCAAGCGGTAAAACAAAAACAATAAAAGGCAAAACATATACCCTTTCCACATCCAATAAAAATACCGTTTTGGTAAAAAGTGGTGGAAAGCTAACCATTGTTAATTCAAACATTATTAAAAAGGGCGATGTGTCAAGTTCTCTGGCGGAAAGTTCTGATTTCTACGGAACCAATGCAGCAGTTCTTGTAACTGCAAAAAGTACATTGAACATTACCAATTCCAAAATTACCACAAACGCTAAAGGTGCAAATGCAATATTCGTTTCAAATCTTGATTCTTCAAGTTCAGGCGCAACAGCTTATGTATCCAATGTCGTGATAAATACATACAAAGACAAGTCACGGGGATTGGATGCTACATACGGCGGTAAAATCACAGCCGATAATGTAACCATTTACACCAGAGGCGGAAGCTGTGCGGCACTTGCTACAGATCGTGGAGAAGGAACAATAACTGCAACCAACTGTAACCTAAACACCGGAGTGGGCCAAACCAGCGGTTCAGGCAGCCCATTAATTTACTCAACCGGAACAATTACAGTCTCTAAAAGTACCGGAACAAGTTATGTAAGCCAAATCGCATGTATCGAAGGTAAAAACAGCATCACTTTAACTGATTGTGACTTTATAGGTTATGGTAAAGGAAACCGTTATGTTAACGGAAACTATGTGGACCTTGCAGGAGTGTTCCTATATCAAAGTATGAGCGGAGATGCAGATGTCGGCGTGTCCAAATTCACTGCAACAAACACAAATTTAACAATTTCCTCAAAAAGCAGTTATTATAAATCCGCACCTATGTTTTATGTAACCAATACAGATGCGAACATTAACCTCAACAACTGTACATTAAGTTACGGAAGCGGAGTTTTACTTAAGGCTGCAGGTCAAAGCCAATGGGGAACTTCAGGTTCAAATGGAGGTGATGTGACATTTACCGCTAAAAACATGAAATTAACCGGTAAAATCATTATTGATAAAATCAGTACATTGAAACTTACCTTAACAAAAACCACATATAAAGGATGCATTAACCCTTCAAGTTCCTATGGAACTACAAAAGTGGTGGTTAACTCAGGATCCACATGGACATTAACCGGTAACAGTCATGTTACAAGTTTAACTAATTCAGGAACCATAAATTACGGTTCATACACATTGTATGTGAATGGTGTTGCATACACCGCAAGCAATCCTTACAAAGGATAGATTTACTTTTGGGTCACTCCCAAAAGTCCTTTTTTATTTTTTAAACGAATTTAAGCCAATGTGAAAGAAAATTGATTAATAATTCCTATTTGATTATGAACATGTGAAAATATTTTAAGGCATGCCTAAAAAAAATGGAAAGATTTATATATTACCTACAACAACATCATAATTGGTGATTAAATTTAGGTTTGCCTAAAAACACAATCACATTATTAGTCAAATAAACACTAAAAAAAACTCTCCAAAATTAAAAAAAAGTGTTAAATTAGATTTTTACAATTTCTCTAATTTGATACAAATCGTTGGAAAATAAAAAAATCTGCCAAAAAATAATTTTCCTCAAAACGTTCGGTGTTTAATTTTCGTCGGTTAAACACCAATTATCTCTCTTTTTAAAAAAATAACCTCCTCACAATACTTAATACACTTTCTAATCAGTGATATTTTTAACAACCATACATTAGAATTCTTAACTGAAAAAACTTATTTTAGACAAAATACATAGATTTTATTGCTTTTAAAAAAAAAAAAGATGAATTTTTTGGAGAATATCATGAGCGAAAAGGAATGCTACAACTGCAAACACATGGAATTTGATATTGGACTTTGCACCCAATACTACTGCAGATTCCACAAAAAACTAATAAAAATGGATGATACATGCAATGACTGGAGCGAATAATCAAATTAATTTACACCTGTAGAAATTAAATATTTAATAATTTGACGTAGACACCAACACTGCACAACTAAAATTAATGTTAATCCGACATTATTCGACGTCAAAACCCTTTTTTTCCATGCTGTTTTTAAGAATCTCCATAGCTTTTATAGTATCTTGGTCGGAAACCCTTTTAATCATACGATTGTTTTCATTAAACCTTCCGACAAAATAATCCTGCTGTTCTGTACTTACAAGGTCAAGACGAGTATAGTTTGCAAGGCATTCCAGAAGTGCAAACAGACCCCGGTTTAAAGCCTTTGCACAGGGATTATTTTTGACGATTTTGACAACATCACTGCTTATGATATAAGCTTCCCCATCTGATGTGACATGGTCTTTAATCAGGTCCATTTTTCTAATGTCTGTAACATCACAAATGATATATGCCTCTGCATTTTTCAATATTGCAATGTCTTCATCATCTGTAAACTCTTCAATATCCAAGTTTCCTATGGTTGAATTTGCGAAATTTATAGGATCAAATGTAATATTTACAACGTATTGCCCTGTTTCCATAATGTTTTTAAGAGTTTGAGTGCCGACAAATAATCTGCATCCAAGTTTATCTTTGCCTTTGCATGCAATTCCGATTGGTGCTGCATTTTTTACACCGTCCTTGCTCATGGTGGTGTAAATTCCTTCATATCTCTGTCCTTCTTCAATTCCAATATCTGTCAAATCAATAGCCATTTTATCATCCGCAATAATTTACATTTTCATTAATAATATCTATTCATTAATCTAATTAAAAATTATTATTTCACTCAACATTAACATCCACCATTTTTGTTTGAAACATGATTTGAAAAGTGGTTGATGTACATGAGAATCTAAAAAATAAATTGATTTAAAAAAATCTTTCAGTTAATTGAACATAGGCCTCATTAAATCATAATTAAATACTTTGCTTTAAATTTAATTAACAATGAAATTAATTATTTGACAGAGAAAATAATTTTGAGAAGAAACATTGAAAATAAATTGAATGCTGAAATTGGAAGTTAACCAAATCCAGCCAACACCCCAATATTATAAATTAAAAATGAAACAATATATGCAGTGACAATAGTGATTGCACACATCACCAAAGCCCATTTATAACCGTTAGTTTCATGTTTAATCGCACCAATTGTACCAAAACATGGAGTGTAGAGTAAAGTGAACGCCATGAATGCATATGCTGATAACGGAGTGAAAGTATCATGTATAAGATGGGTTATGCCGCTTTCATCATCCCCTTCCATTCCTCCAAGAGTGCCGAAAGTGGATACAATAACCTCCTTAGCCGCCAATCCTGCAATGATAGATACAGCGGCCTGCCATGTGCCGAATCCCAATGGGGTAAAAATCGGAGCGATAAACCGGCCAATCATTCCCAGAATACTGTCAGCAGATCCATATTTTACCCCCAGAGGGAAGATGCTTAATGCCCACAATATTACAGAACAGAGAAGAATTACTGTTCCTGCCTTTCTTATGAATCCCTTAACCTTTTCCCAAGTATGCAGCAGCACACCTTTAAGGGACGGAATCTTATATGAGGGAAGCTCCATTACAAAAGGAGTTGACAGCCCTTTAAATAATATTCTTTTAAGAATTGCTGCCACAATAAGTGCCACCAATATTCCTAAAAGATAGATTGACAATAATATCAATGCATTATATTCCTTAAAGAATGCTGCAATGAAAATCGCATAAATCGGCAGCCTTGCAGTACATGACATGAACGGCACGAGCATCATGGCAAGTTTACGGTCGTTTTCACTTTCCAAAACTCTTGTTGCCATAATTGCCGGCACACCACAACCGAATCCTAAAATCATTGGAATAAATGCCTTTCCATGAAGACCAACAAGCTTATGCATGAATATGTCCATTGTAAATGCTGCCCTTGCCAGATATCCGCAATCCTCCAGAACACTTAAGAATAAAAATATTATAATAATAATAGGCAGGAAGGAAATAACTCCTCCCACACCTCCAATTACAGCATCACATAAAAATGATGCAACATAATAATTTGGAATGAAGCTTGCAACAAATCCTGAAAGCATTGCAAAACCCTGTTCGATTAACTCCTGGAAAGGTGATCCCACAGCATATGTTACTTCAAATATCACCAACATTACAATAATAAAAATTGGAATTGCCAGAACCCTGTTTGTTATAATTTTATCTATCTTATCACTGATGCTTTCACCTTCAACGGCAGGTCTTTCAACAGCTTCCGCCATCAGACCGTCGATGAATGCATACCTTGCGCCTGCGACAACCTCTTCCACACCTTCACCATAGATATCATAAAGGTGTCTTGAAACCTTGTCAGTTTCTATGAAAATTGATGAGCTTTCAGGTGATTTTTGAACTTTCTGAATAACAATCGAGTCCTTTTCAAGCAGTTTGATTGCAGTCCAGAGTGACGGCACATCAAGCAGGTTTTCATCCTTTTCAATCAAATCCTTCATATCATCCAAATGTTCCTTCAGCTCTGCACCATAGGACAGTTTTTTACCTGAATCGATAGGTTTTTCTGCTTGCATTTCCACAATGGTGAAGAGTTCATCGAATCCTTCACCTGTTTTTGCATTGATTTCAACTACTGGAAAACCTAAAAGTTCACTCATCAAGTCAATGTCAATTATATGGCCTCTCTTTTTAGCATAATCGTTCATGTTCAGTGCCATGACCAGATTCGCCCCGAGTTCCATCATCTGAACCGTGAGATATAAGTTACGTTCAAGGTTAGATGCATCGACCACATTTACGATTACATCAGAATCATCGTCAACGATGAAGTCCCTTGATACAATCTCCTCCATAGTATGGGCGCTCAACGCATAGTTTCCCGGCAAATCGATGATATCATAATCATATTCCCCATGTGAAAAGTGCCCTTTAGCCTGTTCGACCGTTTTTCCCGGCCAGTTTCCAACATGCTGATGCATACCAGTCAATTCGTTGAAAACAGTCGTTTTTCCAACATTTGGATTGCCCGCCAATCCAACTACCAATTTCACCATTACAGCTCCCCAACTTATTAAATTTTAATTGAAATAATCTAATAAAAGATTACAATCCTTTAAATTTTCCAAATCATTCATTAAAAAAATTAGTGTTCCTCAATTATGATTATATTTTATTTTAATATTATTTAAAGTATGGATATGAACATTAGGAGATTTGAATTTAGGTTAACCTAAATTTTTAGAAAGGTTTATATACTATGAAAACATACTTTAATACAAGTGACATATATTTAGGTAAACCTAAATATTCACTTAAACAAGACATATTATTAGTCAATAAAACAAAACTCTCCAAAATTAGAAAAGTGTTGAATTAGATTTTCACAATTTCTCTAATTTGATACAAGTCGTTGGAAAATTAAAAAAAAATCTGCCAAAAAATAATTTTCCACTAAACTGGTGTTTAATACGTCGGTTAAACACCAATTATCTCTCTTTTTAAAAATACTTTAAAACCATATTTCTCATCATTAAAAATTTATAGCATTTACGTTTTTTGGCCTATAATTTTTATATGGTGCTAGAGATATTGGATATTTTATAATTAAAATAAAAATTGCAAACATACTAAAATTATTTATGGGCAACAATTGGTAAAGCAAATGATGTTTACCGCTAGTTTTTAACATGAATTTTCTAGCACCCCATATTAAAATCAAAATATCCACTATTATTCAAGTAATTTAAGCGGATTTGCAAAACGTTAGGCTTAATATCTATCCATTGCTTGAAAAACTTTGTTTTCAATTTCACAACTACAAAATTTCAACTAATCATCAAATATTGCTCCGATTGTTTTTCTTCTGTTAAAGATTACATGTTCTGCAAAATCTTTAAAACCCCATTTCTATTAGGATTAAAAGAAGTATCATCATAAATAAAGTCCCTTTTTAGATTCACAAACTAAATTTACCACATTAATGGTGAAATAAATCATTTAAATCACCACCCACACAATATTAAAATTTAACAAAAATTCGCAATTAAAAATCAAAAAATTAATTACTAACTTACCAACAATGAAATATTGAGGAGGCGTATTTTCTTTTAATACTATAATATATATCCTCAATCCATGCATAATAGTTCCTAAAGACTTTAAATTTAAAATAATGAAAATTCAGAAGTAAGTAAGCACGTATTGAATAATTGGATGCGACATTGATGAAATTAATACATCAATATTGCTTTAATTTATCAGTATTTAATTAATACTTGTTAATTAGTGATTAAATTTATTATTTAGTAATTAATAATAATTTAATAAATAAAGACATGTGGAATTTTAAGAAAGAATATATTTCCTAACATGACGAGTGAATCTAAAGGAGTATTTATGAAAGATATTGACTGGAAAAACGACAGAATTATACTGACTCCAACAAACCTTTACATGGAGTATATACTGTTAAATTACAACAATTTCCTGAAAGAGAAGTTAGATGATGTACAAATCACATACGGCGAACTCACATACCTTTACAACATTAAATTTTTCCCAGGATTATCCCAAAGAGAGCTTGCAGATACATTATATGTTTCAGAAGCAAATGTAGCCAAAATGATTAAAAAGTTAGTCAAAAAAGGCCTCATCAAAAAAAGAAAGGATGGGAACAACAAGAGCAGAAATACATTGTTCCTAACCAAAAAAGGAGAAGAGGTTTTTACCAAAATTAATCTAATCACTTGCGGTTGGGAGAGAAACATCACTAAAAACTTCACCAATAACGAATATGCCGAATTTAAACAAAAATTATATAAAATAATAAAAGAATCCATAAAGTTAGAATAACGAAAATTTTATATATTCACAGCATAATACTAAAAATAAGTCTTAACTAAGTTAAGTTATTATTACGAGGTGTAAACAATGTCAGTATATGATTTTGAAGTAAAAGATGGTGACGGAAACATGGTTTCCTTAAGCCAATTCAAAGATAAAGTATTGTTAATTGTAAATTCAGCAACAAAATGTGGTTTCACTCCACAATACACAGAATTAAACGAAATTTATGCAGAATTTAAAGATGAGGGATTCGAAATTCTTGATTTCCCATGCAACCAGTTCGGTCAACAGGCCCCAGGCACAACTGAAGAAATTGCAGAGGTCTGCCGCAACAAATGGTTAGTTCCATACCAAATTTTCGATAAAATAGATGTCAATGGTGAAAATGCAGATCCGTTATTCGAATATCTCAAAAACGAACAACCTTTCAAAGACATTACCGGAAAAGGTGCAACAAAATTAAAACTGGTACTGAAAGCAACCGACAGACACTACAAAGACAACAATGACATCAAATGGAACTTCACCAAATTTTTAGTTGACCGTGAGGGAAATGTTGTAAGAAGATTCGAGCCAACCGAAGACTTGGCAGATGTCAAGCAGGCAATAAAGGATTTATTATAAATCCTATTCTTTTTTTAATTAGAATTACCAATTAATATTTAGAGGTAATTAAAATGGACAAATATGACATTATTATTATTGGTGCAGGACCTGGAGGCCTGACTGCAGGAATCTATGCGGGAAGACAGGGAACAAAAAACCTGATTATTGACCGTGACCTTGCAGGAGGCATTGGCCGTGAGGTTCCGGAAATGGAAAACTATCCCGGCTTTGACAACATTTCAGGTTTAGAGCTAATAGAAAAGATGAAAGCGCAGGCCATAAAAAACACAGAGCTTCATGAAATGGAAGAGGTAACAGAAATCACACAAACTGACGAAGAATACAGATTCGCCGTCAAGACCAGCAAGGGAGAATATCTCACAAAAACAATAATCCTTGCAACAGGAAGCTCACACAGGCACCTTGAAACAAAGGGCGAAGATGAATTCAAGGGAAAAGGAGTCAGCTATTGTGCCACATGTGACGGATTTTTCTTTGCAGGCCGTGACATTATCATGGTTGGCGGAGGAAACAGCGCACTGCAGGAAGCACTATACCTTAAAAACCTGGGAGCCAACGTTACACTAGTTCACAGAAGAGACACATTCCGAGCACAACAACATCTCCAGGATTTAATCAAAGAAAAAGAGATACCAACCATCCTAAACGCTACTGTTGAAGAAATAAAAGGAGACATGCTTGTTGAGTCAGTTACCCTAAAGGACACTCAAACCGGTGAGTTGAAAGACATCAAAACAAACGGCGTATTCATCAGCGTAGGTTATCTCCCCCACACTGAACTTGCAAAACAATTAGGTGTCGAGCTCGACGAGTCCGGACACATAATTATTGATAAAAATCAGAAAACCAATGTGGACTACGTTTATGCAATTGGTGATGTGTGTGTAGGTCTAAAACAATGGGTTGTTGCATGTGGAGAAGGAGCAGTTGCTGCTACTTCAGCCTACAATGACCTAAATTAAACTTTTTTAATAATTATAGCGTTCTTTTAAAAACATGTAAATGAAGAATGCTATAAGTAACACCACTATTACTGGCAGCAGCCACATAAATATTTTCAATAATACCACTGCTACAAAAATCGCAATTATAATAAATATTAAATCTTGAAATTCCATGTAATTCAATTATATAATAAATCATATATAAATTTAAGGGAATTTGAAGTGACTTTTTTTAATTTTTTTATAAATATAAGTTAACTATAATAAATAAAAAAAGCAAAAATAATATCATTATATTTTCATGGAGTATAAAATGACCATTATAGTGATCAATAACAAAGGACAATACAATCACAGAATTCAAAGAAGTTTGCAATATCTTCAGATTCCATCTGAACTTGTTTCAAATGACTTATCCATTGAAGAGATTGAAGCCAAAAACCCTATAGGTTTAATATTGGGTGGCGGACCTTCACTTGAAGGAGCTGGAAATAGCGAAAAGTACATAAAGCATTTTGACCTGCCTATTTTGGGAATATGTCTCGGCCATCAATTGATTGCAAAGGCATATGGCGGCGAAGTTACTACTTCTGATACTGAAAGCTATGCCCAAGTGAAAATTGATATTCAAAATGAAGAAAACTTATTTGAAGGATTGGCCCCTGAAATGGATGTTTGGTCTTCACACAAGGACGAAGTCAAAACAATCCCTGAAGATTTTGAAATCCTGGCCAGTTCCAACCTATGTGATGTCGAATCCTTTAAGCATAAGGACAGGGACGTATATGGAATACAGTTCCATCCTGAAGTGCACCATACTCCAAAAGGTGAAATTATTTTTAAGAATTTCTATAAAATCTGTCAAGGTGTAAATAATGATTGATAATGCAGAAGATTTAGCAAATAAAGCACAAGACAACAAAGCTGGTTTAAAAAGACAATATGTAAATATTATGATTGGTGATGAGGAATATGGATTTAGAATATCCGGTATTGGAGCTAAATCCGTAAAACTCGAAAAATTTGTAAAATATGATGATATCTTTGAAGCCATTGAAGCAGGTAATGACAATGGTCTTGAAGCTATGATAAAACAGATTATTGAAAATTACGAAGAAGATGAGGAATAGTAATGTTAAGCCCAAAAGAATTTATTGACGATGCAGTTCAAAAAATCAAAGACCAGATTGGTGATGAAAAAGCGATCATAGCATTATCAGGTGGAGTAGACAGTTCAGTATGTTCTGTTCTCGTTCAAGAAGCAATAGGTGATAATTTAACTGCAATATTTGTAGACCATGGTCTTTTAAGAGAAGGTGAAGTGGAACAAGTAACAAACACCTTCAAAGACAGGTTAAATTTCAAATTTGTCGATGCCTCTGATGAATTCATGGATCAGCTTGCAGGAGTTGACGATCCAGAAGAGAAAAGGAAAATTATCGGAAGGGTTTTCATTGAAGTATTTGAAAGGGAAGCAATCAAATCAGGAGCAAAGTTCCTAGTGCAAGGAACAATCGCACCGGACTGGATTGAAACCAAAGGTGAAATCAAATCCCACCACAACCTTGCTCTTCCAAGCGGAATGGAATTAGAGCTATGTGAACCAATCCGTGACTTATATAAAGATGAAGTAAGGGAAATCGGTGATGAGTTAGGTTTACCTGCAACAACAGTGTACAGACAACCTTTCCCTGGACCTGGTCTTGGAGTGCGTGTTGTTGGAGCACTTACCAGAGAAAATGTCGAAGTATGCAGAAAAGCAAACAAAATTGTCTGTGACGAAATCGAAAAAGCAGGAATTGATAAAGAAGTATGGCAATATTTCGCTGTATTGACAGACACCAAAGTTACCGGTGTCAAAGGAGACCAAAGGGACTTCGGATATCTTGTAATTGTTAGAGTAGTCAACTCAATTGATGCAATGACCGCATCCGTTGCTGAACTTCCTTGGGAAGTTGTACAGACCATCTCAAAAAGAATCACTTCCGAAATTTCTGAAGTTACCCACGTTGCTTTATCAGTTAGTGATAAACCACCTGCAACCATCGAATTCTGTTAAAAAATACTTTAATTAGTATTTTTTATTTTTTACTTTTTTTAAAAACCATGAAGACCACAAAAAATGCTTATTTAGCCAAATTGACAGAACAAATTCAGATGAAATCCGTCAATGTAGGGAAAAATCTCGAAGGAACAACCCCTCCATCAGTTTTCATAGGAAGATGGTCATATCCTAAAGTGTATGCCGGACCTATGATGAGTTCTGAGATGGGAGACACACACATAATGGACTCTCCGGAGGACTGGATTGGCCAGAACAAGACTCAAGATGAAATCATCAACTATAGAATGAATTTAGTTAGGGGAAAGCAGCTGATTAAAATCGATGATTTGGAAAATCCTTTTGTTGAAAAGCTCCAGGACATATCCCTTGCATCAAAATCGATTGACAGTGAAGCCACATTCGGAAGAAAACCAACCGGATCGATGCTTACCGAAGACAGTATGCCTCATGGGCCAAGCGCAGTAATCGAGAAGTTTGATATCGATGCTGTAAGATGGGATCATCAATTAGAAAAGACCTTCTATGACACTGACCTGAAGGCAACAGAAGCAGTAGTGAACTTACATAATAAAGATGTGCCGTTTACAGCAATGCAGAAAGCATTTTCCGTTGGAGCAATAGGAACAAAAAATAAACGAAGGCTTGTTCCGACACGTTGGTCAATCACCGCATGCGATTCAACACTTGCGGATGAATTTTTAAAGGAAGTCCGAAAGTTCCAAAAGTTGGATACCTACAGAGTATTTGAATTTGGAGCTCTGAACAACTATTACATAATCATACTGACACCTACTGAATGGCAATATGAATGGTATGAGGCATTCATCAAACTGATGAAAAATGAAGAGCTGATATTTTCAGATTATGAAACAAACGGCGGCAAAAAAGAATATTCAAGAGTTGGCGGATGTTACTACACTGCGAAAATGGCAGTTCTTGATTATCTCATGAAAATCAAAAAACAATCAGGACTGATAATATTAAGAGAAGCCTATGACGGATATGTGCCATTAGGAGTATTCAACGTTAGGGAAAATATCAAGGAAGCAATGATGAGACCATACCTTGAATTTGAAACCCTTGAAGACTGCCTTAAATACTCAGGGACAAAACTCAGAATTCCAGTTAACAGATACGTCAAACAGGGAACTCTCCTCAACGAAATGCTCCATACAAAGCAAACTACTTTAGATATGTACTTTAAAAAGGGATAATATGTTCAAGTTCAAAACTCCTTCACAAAAAACACTGAAAACAATGTCTGAAATTGCAAAAGGAGACAACACTACAGACTATGAAAGCAAAGCCATATCAAAAATTTGTGAACTGACATCACATGAAAACGCCAAGATAACATCAAGCGGAAACAACAGCATATTCATTGCACTTTCAGCAATTGAAGGAGACATCATCCTACCTGATCAGGGAGGATGGCACGGATTCAAACAGATTGCAAAATTCTTAAACAAAAATATTGTAACTCTAAAGACAGATTTGGGTTTAATCAACACAGAATACATTGACGAATTGGAAATTGATGAAAATTCCGCATTGATTTTTACCAGCTTTGCAGGATACTGTGCAGAGCAGAACACAAAAAGCATTTCAAAATACTGTCTCAACAATGGAATCACAACAATTGAGGACGCATCTGCAGGAATTGGTGATAATGAGAATAATCTTGGAAACGGCAATTATTCTGACATCATCATTGCATCCACCGGTTCACCTAAAATAATCAATGTGGGAAGCGGAGGATTCATCTCTGCAAATGATTCTGAAATTTTTAAAAAAACTTCACTTCCTCAAAAGTTAAGCAAAACATCACAAATTGTATGTGGAGGCATATGTTGCGAACTAGAAAATGTTGGAAAAAAACTGGAGCTTTCATTAAATGCAACAAACTATGTAAAAAACAATGTTGATAATACATTACATGCAAATAAAAGAGGCCTAAATGTAATTATTCCACATAGCAATTCAAAGGAGATAAGTTGGAATTTGAAGAGATTGCTGCCTATTGACAGAAGCGGATTTGTCACAACATGTCCAAACTACAACCGTGTAAAACAAAAAGCAATTGCAATCGAAATAAAAAACTTGTCATATGATTGCCTTAAAAAGGAATATTTGGACAAAATTATCCAAGAAGTTAATAATCAACTGTAAGTCTGGTTATTTTATCTATTATTACATCTTCCAAAGGCATTACTTCAACATCAATATTGTATATATCCTTAATCTTTTCACTGTCAGCTTCCAAAATGCTATCATCTGGAGTGAAAATTTCAGATAACTCTTTTGAGTAATTTTTACAGTTAATCAATACTGCACAAAGATTCATCTCACCTTCAGACAATCCCAGAATTTTAAATGCCTTGGAAATCTGGCGCTGGGCTGAACATCTCAAAACAATTTCAACACTTATGTCTTTGGCCAAGTTTTCCCCACGCTCAAAGGCAAGAAATGCCTGATTGACCCCGTGGATTATATGATTGCGGCTGACCACCGCATCCGCATTTAGAAGTTGAATTATTTCGCCGTCTTCTTTAATATCTTCAATTAAATCAAGGACATCCCCAACGGAATCTACAGTCCCCCTGAAACCTAAAATCTGTATATTATCCATATGCATGTAACCACTAATCCCTAAGCAATCTATTTACACCAGAAATGTATGCCTTTACACTTGCATTTATAACATCGGGTTCGGTACCTCTGGCTGAAACGACCTTATCACCTTTTTGTAGTTTAATAATCACATCAATAAATGCATCAGTACCGCCGGTAACCGCATCTACGTGATATTCTATCAAGTCTATATCATTGAAAACATTCAATGTTTTAATTGCATTGATTGCAGCATCAACAGGACCCAAACCTACGCCCGCATTAAGAATTTCCTCATCATCGACAGTTATCTTGACTGATGCTGTCGGCATTACCTTATTGCCTGAAACGATAGTGAGCTCGTCTAATTTGATTCTGTCCTCATGATTAATCTCCAAAACATTATCAGCAATAATCTGCAAGTCCACATCCGTTACGGTTTTACCCTTATCAGCCAATTCCTTAATGTCACTGCAGATCTGATTGAGTTGATCATTATTGACATCCATGCCCAATTCTTTCAATCTGGAATTTAGACCATGAGTTCCCATATGTTTACCTATGACAAATTTGCGCTTACGGCCGACAAGTTCGGGAGTCATAGGTTCATATGTGGCTGAATTTTTAATAATCCCATCAGAATGAATTCCAGATTCATGTGCAAAAGCATTTTCACCAACAATTGCCTTATTTGGCTGAATATAAACACCAGTCAATCTTGCAACCAGTTTAGAAACATCATAAATCTCATTAATTTTAATGTTAGTTGAAAATTGAGAAAACAACCTGTCAATACTTACAACACATTCCTCAAAAGAGGTGTTTCCGGCCCTTTCACCAATACCATTAATAGTTGTGTGAATTTCTGATGCTCCCCCTTTAATGGCAGATAATGTATTTGCAACGGCAAGACCAAAATCATTGTGGCAATGACAGGATATAGGTACATTGATATCATTCAATCTATTGAATAACTCAAAAGAAGTATCTGGAGTCAATATACCTACAGTATCGCATACGCAGATTCTATCTGCACCATAATCAATTGCATTAACATAGACACTTTTTAAAAAATCAAAATCACTTCTAGATGCATCTTCAGCTGATAACTCTACAATCAAACCATGGTCTTTGCAATAATCAACTGCATTATTGGACAAATCCAGAAGTTCATCACGAGTGGTTTTCAATTTATCATTAATATGTAAATCGGATGTGGGAACAACTAAATTAACACCATCAACATCACAGTCAATGCAGTAATCAATATCAACATTTAATGGCCTTGAAAAACTTAAAATTTCCGAATTGAACCCCTGTCGGGTAATCTCCTTAATAGATTCCCTTTCACCTTCAGAAGTGATAGCGGAACCTGCTTCAATATAGTCAATGCCAATTTCATCCAATTTATTAGCAATTCTAAATTTTTCTTTAGAAGTTAAAGAAACGCCAGGAGTCTGTTCTCCATCCCGTAAAGTAGTGTCCAATATTTTAATATTCATAAAATCACCTAAAAGTGCAATAGAAGTATTATGTAAAAGAAAATATTATAAAAACAGATAAAAAATAGTAAGTAATAATTGTAATAGAAAAAGCTTGCAGCGAAATGAAATTCCCATAGAAAACCATAGTACACAAACAAAACACAAAAGGACTTCACTACTGGGATCGAAACGAGACCAGGTATAACCCCCATGCTATGACCGCAATACTTATCTATTACATATGAGTATGAAAAATAAATTATAATTAGTGCAACTTTCACCCTTACTGTTAACACCTAACCAAATTGTAACTAAACTATGTATTGCTCAAAAAAAGTCAATACATAACGTTTACTAACAATTAAAATAATGCAAGCGAACAATTGGAAGCAGCGGACTAAACAACTCGGAAAAAAACCTCGAAGCTTACATCCCTACCCCATCAAACAAGTCTTCTACTCGCGTCCTAAGCAATCT
>CAZQWN010000003.1:19470-58416 GCA_964596915.1 uncultured Methanobrevibacter sp. | reverse complement strand
GACGAAACACAATTCCTAAAAACAACAACCCGTGCAAATGTCATAATCAATAATCTGATTGTCGAAGGATACAACATTGCTATTGAAAATCTGGGCAAAGTCACAATCTTAAATTCCATTTTCAACAACAATAAGGTCGACTATAAATTCAAGGCAGACTACGGTGGTGCAATTGTAAATAATGGTTTATTGAGTGTATTCAACTCCACATTTACAAACAATTATGCAAAATATGGTGGAGCAATCTACAACACCGGATCCACCAAAGTCATCATGTCAACATTTTCACAAAATACAGGATATTCTTCAGTTAAAAACTTGGGCACCAAAATTGACATTTACAACAATGACGGTTCCCTTGAGGATGTTGTAATATTTGGCAATGCCCACAACAACTATGAAAAGCATCCTATGGCTTCATGGAGAAAAGACCTTCTTGAAACGAGTTTTACCACACTTACTCTATCCCTTAGTATGGGAGCTGGATGGGCTATTGCAGCTACAGGTGTGGCATTTGCCCCAGTAATTGCAATGGGAGTCAATTCAGTAATCGGAGGCGTTTTAGGTGGAATTTATGGTGCAATATACTCAAATGACCAGCAAGATTACAGTACTTTCTGGGAAAAAGTATTGAGAGGTATGGGAAAAGGAGTGCAATTCACACCACTTGGTACCACAATCCCTGGTTATAGTACCAATTACGTGAACGTGGCAATTACCCAGCTATTTTCAAAGACATATAGCAAATCTATCGAATTTACAGATTCCATTATAAATTCCTACCAAAAAGAAAATAAAATCGTATACCTTACATAGAAAAACATCTCGCCTTGATTGGCGAGACTTTATTATTTTTTTAATTTTAAACCCAAACCATTAGCCAAGAAAGAGATTTTAAATACTATCAACTATATAAATATATCTTGATAATTCATTCTTATTGAAATTAATTATGGTGATTTTATGACTGAAAAAGTACTTTTAGCATTCAGTGGAGGATTAGATACCTCCGTTTGTGTTAAATTATTAGAAGAAAAATACAACGTAGAAGTTATTACCGCATGTGTTGATGTGGGACAGGGCGAAGAAGAAATGGAAAAGGCAAAAGATAGTGCAGAGAAAATTGGAGGATTAAAACACTACAATATCGATGCTAAAGAAGAATTTGCAAACGAATACATTTCACGCGGAATTAAAGCAAACGCAGAATACGAAGGATACCCATTAAGTACTGCTTTTGCAAGACCATTAATAGCCAAAAAACTTATTGAAGTGGCTGAAAAAGAAGGTGCAACTGCAATTGCACATGGTTGTACTGGAAAAGGAAACGACCAGTTCAGATTTGAAGCAATTATTCTTGCAATGTCAGATTTAGATATTATTGCACCAATCAGAGAAATGAATCTAACAAGAACCGAAGAAAAGGCATATGCTGAATCTAAAGGTATTGAGTTAAGTTATGATAAAATTTACAGTATTGATGAAAACCTCTGGGGAAGGGCAATTGAAGGAGATGTCTTGGAAGACCCTGCAAACGAACCGCCTGAAGACATCTACGAATGGACTGCCTCATGGCAAGATGCGAAAGACGAACCTGAAAAGGTATCTATCGAATTTGAAGAAGGTGTTCCTGTAGCAATCAACGGTGAAATGATGCCATTGATGGACCTTATCATCAAATCAAATGAAATTGCAGGATTACACGGTATCGGCAGAGTGGACACAATCGAAAACAGAATGATTGGTATCAAAAGTAGGGAAATATACGAAACCCCCGGTGCTAAATTATTGATTGCAGCTCATCAGGCTTTAGAAGAATTAGTTTTAACAACTGATGAGTTAAGATTTGCTGAATACATGTCAACACTTTATGCAGATTTAGTCTACAGGGCACTCTGGCAAGAACCTTTAAGAGAAGATCTTGACCAGGCAATCGATAATATGCAAGAAAGAGTAAGTGGAGAAGTCGTAATGAAACTATTCAAAGGTTCAATCCAACCTATTTCCAGAAAATCTCCATTCAGCTTACACAGTATTGAACAAATTACCTTTGAAGACAAAGAAACTGACCAAAGAGATGTTGAAGGTATGATTAGACACCACGGTATTCAAGCTGCAAATTATCAAAAATTAAACAGATAGCTTTAACGCTATCACATTACTTCTTTTTTTGAATTGCTTCAATGAAATATTCATTGAAAAATCCACGGTTGTAGTCAAACAACTGTTTAAAACTGGAATCAATTATATACATATCACACCAGTCATCAACATCACGGATTCCACGACCATAAGCCTGCATCAGTGCCATAACCGTTTGATAGTAGAACCATTTTGGATCCAAGTCCATTCTATATTTAACTTGCTCATTTAGTTGCGGATAAGGAACCTTAAAAACAATCTGAAACCTGCACAAATCTCCCTTAAAATCGACACCATCCTTGATGGATGCACCAATCAGAATTATATTGTTAGAAGATTCCGTGAATTCCTTTAAAATGCGGTTTCTATCACTGCCGCCAACAAACATCAAATTATACTCTTTTAGATTGTCCATAATCCAGAATGCCTGCTGATTGCTTGATGTGTGAATGACACCCTTCTGACCCTTATGATTATCTAAAATCTCTTTAATTTTATTAATTGCACGTTTGTTTTTCCAGTTTGGAATTCCTCTGCGAAACCCACTCATCCGACAGGCAAAATCAACATAAATAGGACGATTTTCAACATCAAATGGGCTCTTCTCATAGATGTAATAAGTCTCTTCAGGATTGATGTTGTTCCACTCACAGAACTTTTCCTTGCTTCCAAGAGTTCCTGTTAAAAATATGCAAATGTTTCCCATTCCTAGAAGCTTTTGGGTATCGTCAACAACAGAAAACGGTTTAAACTCCGCTGAAATATCCATCTGATTATCCAAAATACTTTTTTTGTCAGGCAAGTCAATAATTAACTCATTATGCGACAGCCCTAGAGAAATTGAAGCAAAAGATTTTATGTCCTGCTCCAGGTTCTGCTTTTCAATATAATCAAAATTCGAATATTTTGAAGGATCGTTTTCAAACTCGTCTAGAGTAACCTGAACCGACTTATTGGCATCACCCTCAATTTTCTTGATTCTTTTTTTGCATTCATTAACCAAATCGTCACACAGTTGAACCCAATACCTTGAATTTTTTTTAAGACCTGTTAATGATTTGGTCCCATGCATCAATGGCTCAAAAATATCAATACCGAATTTGGTTGATATATATTCACGATTAAGTTCAGATGAAGATAACATTAATATTTTACGCTCCAAATTATGGGCTTCATCTAAAATAAGTAATTCACGAGAATCCAAAAGAGGATTTGCAACCCCAGCATAGTACAAAAAATCATAATTAGTTATTACATTTTCAGCCTCTTGAGCTCTTTTAAAGGCCAAATTATAATCACAATCCTCACATCTTCTCAGGTTGTATTCCGCTTTAATGCAAAAATCACAATGGCCCGTGTAATTGCACTCATAATTTCCACGACCCTTTATTTCAACAAGCATATCGCCAAAATCATCCAAGTACTGTTCCTGAAGCTGTTTTGTCATTGTCAAAATATAGGAATCATCATACATGTTTGCAAGTGTTGTAGCAATTGCAGATTTTCCTGTACCGGTTCCAGCCTCCAAAATAATATTTTTATATCCTTCACCGATTGCGTGATTAATTTGATTGATAAGCTTGATTTGACTGTTTCTGGGATTATATCCTTTAAATGACCAGTAAACCATCCAGTCCAAATTTGAATAATTGTTTTCCATAAGACTCCTACAATATCATGGCAAGTTATACCCACATGCCGAAATACTTAAAAATAAAATCAGAACTAACACCATCCGCTTTCATCCTCAAAGCAATATTCCTATTAGCTTCCTTAGCTGCTTCCTCAGCTGCTTTTACAGCATCTTCAATAAGTTTTCGCTCATAGCGAGCAATATATGTACCCCTCATAATTATCACACATCCATTAACAAATCAAACAAACACAGCCCATTTCTTAGCATCATATACTTTTGTGCAAAAATCAAAACATGAAAAACCCAAAAAAATAAAAAAAAGGAGAATAAACTCCCCAATCATAATATTAAACCAAAATACTTGAAAATGAAATCAGAACTAACACCATCCGCTTTCATCCTCAAAGCAATATTCCTATTAGCTTCCTTAGCTGCTTCCTTAGCTGCTTCCTTAGCTGCTTCATTAGCTGCTTTTACAGCATCATCTATAAGCTTTTGCTCATAGCGAGCAATATATGTACCCCTCATCTTTATCACTCCAAGAAGTTCTTCTTGTTTTTTGTCAAAAAACAAAGCATTCACAGACAATATCTGAATGAGTTTTATGATATAATTAAACTCTTCAGACAATTCCATTTGATTGACAAAATGACACATATACTCCAGCATTTCTTCAGGACCTTTTTCATTGCGGTAAAAAGGTAAAAGTGCCAGATTATATGCATCCATTTCATCCAATTCCAATTGATTATCTATTTTATATTTAATATTATTTAAAACTTTTTCACCGTCGATATCTGCCAGGAATGTAACCTTTGGATTTGAATATACTCCCGGAAAAAGTTCCACAACGGGAATTGGAGTTTTTTTAGAGTCTAAAGACACAATATGTGGCATGACTGGAACATCTAATTCCACCCTCAAATCAATGGCATATTGGTAGTTTCTCAATACTGTGTCCTCACTGACAGGACCTGCATGAAATTCAAAATCGCAGGCATATCCATTTGAAGTCAATACCGCAAAGTCCAGAATTCCGCGGGACAGTCTCGATGTAAGAACATCCTGGTGGAGAACATCAATGATTCCCGGCTTTTCACCAGCCACCCTCATGAAGGCATTGGAAAATACCCTCGATGACAATTTGAGAATGGAATCATATTCCTGATATTTGGCAGGAATAATATCACCCCAATTATTTGTATCAATAGATACTCGTCGACGAATATATTGACCAACTAATTATTTGTTTTTTGAATTATATAAAGCATTAAGTTCTTTTTTAGATAAATCAAAGGCTTTTAAATCAATATTTTTAAAATAAATCAATTTTAGAAACTTAATGCAATTTTTGAGTTAAAAAAAAAGATAAATATCAACATGAAACATACATATAATCATGACAAAAATAACCCAATTGCAGGAAATCATCGACTCTTCAGACAACATCGTGTTTTTTGGAGGGGCAGGAGTATCAACAGAAAGCGGAATTCCAGATTTCAGATCAGAAAGTGGAATATTCAAAAGCCTTGAAAAATACGGCGACACACCCGAAAATCTGATTTCACACAGCTATTATCTAGACAATACCGAAGAGTTTTTTGACTATTACAGAGACACACTTGTTTTCAGTGATGCAGAACCTAATCCTGCGCATATCGCACTGGCAAACCTTGAAAAAGCCGGTAAGCTAAAGGCAGTGATTACACAGAATATTGACGGACTTCATCAGAAGGCAGGAAGCAAGGAAGTGCTGGAGCTTCACGGAAGCATTCACAGAAATTACTGTCAAATCTGCGGAAAGGAATATGGACTGGAGCATATCCTTGAAAGTGACGGCATTCCAAGATGTGAGTGCAAAGGAATCGTAAAGCCCGATGTGGTGTTATATGAAGAGCCCTTAAACAATGCTGTTTTGAGTTTTGCAATCGATTACATTTCAAATGCTGAAACATTGATTATCGGAGGAACCTCACTTGTTGTATATCCAGCAGCAGGTTTGATTAATTACTTCAACGGAAAGAATCTTGTTCTGATAAACAAAAGTGAAACCCCTTATGACAATCTTGCAACTCTAGTCGTTAATGATGCCATCGGTGAGACTTTTTCTCAAATCAAAATCCAATGATTCGGGAACCAATTCAATGCCATCCAACTGATTATCACATCTGTAAACAAGTATTTCAACACCCTCATCATATGCATCATTTAAAGTTTGACTGAATACGGGGTCGTTTTCCCAGTTTGGCCTGAAGAAAGTTCCGGCAGGATGCTGAATCAGGAAAAATACAACACATCTGTTGCCTTCCTTTTTAAGTTTAATTAGCTCTTTTAGGTGTTTTGCACCACGTTCTGTTGGCGCATCGGGAAATCTTGCCTCACCATCAACTATCAATGTTACTCCCTTTACTTCAACAAAACATGAATCATGATTTTCATGTTCCAAGTATATATCAATACGTGAGTTATCAACTGTTTTTTCCCTTTGATGAACTGAATAATCAGAAAGTTCTTTTATTTTACCATTTACGATTGCATCATATACAATGCTATTAGCTTGCTGAGAGTAAAGTGATACCAATACTCCCTTGTTCTCAACAAAATGAAGTGAAAATTTGGTCTTGCGGTTTGGATTGTCAGATGGCTTGAGCCAAACGACGGCATCTTCAACCAACAGTTCTCTGCATCGGCCAGTATTTGGAACATGAGCTATTTCCAAAGCACCGTCAACTTCAACTTCAGCAATAAACCTGTTTGGACGATTCTTGAAAATCCCTTTAAGATAATCCATTTTTAATCACACTGCCAATGTGGGAAACCAAATCTGTAGCTGAAAATCCATTTCCTTTATCTTCAAATGCCTCATCACCTGCAAGGCCGTTGATAAATGCTGCCAGGCATGCACTGTCAAAAGAATTTAAACCTTGTGCCAACAAACCACAAGCAATTCCAGCCAGCGCATCACCAGTCCCCCCGACAGTCATTCCGGGATTTCCTGATTTATTAATTCTGAATTTGGTTCCAGATAATATTAAATCATAATGTCCTTTAACAATTACTGAAGCTTTTATTTGGCAGGAAATTTGCTGAAATTGTGTGATGTTTTCATCAACTTTCTTAAAGTCATATGAATCAATGTCAATGTTCAAGTCATCGGACACTTTGAAAAATGATTTGAATTCAAAAATATGGGGCGTCAATATCACATCATCCAGATTCTTAATCAATGACAATTCAACCTGTTTTAGACTGTCTGCATCCAAAACAATCGGTTTTTTGATTTTAGTAACCAATACATTGAATAGCTTAGATGTTTCCTCATCAATTCCCGCACCAGGACCAATCAAAACAGCATCCACATTTTCTGACAATTTTAAAATCTCATCAAGATGACCTAAATATAACTTGTCACCCTCCAATGACTTTACAATCAAATCAGGAGATGCTGATTTAATGGCCTGAGCCGCATTGAAAGGGGCAGCAACATACACCAAATCACAGCCTGCACCGATTGCAGCCATTCCGGCAATTGCAGGAGCACCCGAATAATCACCGCTTCCACCAACTATCAATAACCTGCCGTTATTTCCCTTATGTGATGATGAATCACGATTTTTAAGCCTTAAAAAATCACCGTAATTGACAAAATATTCGGCTTCGAACGGAATTCCAATGTCTGCTGTGACAAGACCTCCGACAACTTCCTCTTCAGCATTTCTAACTCCAGTTTTGATTTTATGAAAACATATGGTGTAATCCGGAACTACTGCAATATCACCTACATCACCGTTAAGGGGATTCATCCCGGAAGGCACATCAACACTTATTTTGATTCCTTTTGATTCATTTATAACTTCAATAGCCCTTCTAATATTTGTTTGAAGTTTTCCTTTAATTCCAGTTCCTAAAAGACCATCCACAATGACAAACTCTGAATCTTTGCTTTTAGCAACTTCACAGTTGTTAATGTCATCCAATGTTTTCAAATTATAAATATTCAACCTGGACAGGCGTGGTTTCATGTTCTGTAAGATTTCAAAGTTTATTATTGATTGTTCGGAGCGGATATTGTCTTTAAGCATGTAAATGTCAACGTCATAACCTCTGTTTAAAAGATATCTTGCTGCAACAAAACCGTCGCCACCATTCCCGCCGGAACCTGTGAAAATTACAACCTTAACCGGTTTTGAGAAAGTGTAAACAGCAATTTTACCCACTTCCTCAGCTAGAGACTTTCCAGCAGATTCCATTAAGCATAATCTTGATAAACCTAAATACTCACAATTATAGTCTGTTACCATCATATCAATTGGATCCAAAAAATCACCCTTAAATTAAAATATAACAATCTAATATAAATATAATTATCTTAATCAAGGAAAAATCGCATGAGAAAAATTACCATAAAACTTCTGAAAACATTGCCCACCAAATATGTTACAACCGGCGCGATATTAATTATAGTCTTATTTGCCTATGGAGTAATAGGCTCTTATTTTATAATGGGTCTGAATTTAATCGATTCTGTTTACTATGCCGTAATTACAATGGCAACTGTAGGTTATGGAGATTATACCCCACAAACCGGAATTCAAAAGATTTTTGCAACAACACTTGCTCTGGGAGGAGTTGCACTCCTTGCTTATGTGTTTAATATTATTCTTAGCAATTTCCAAGAAAAAATGGGGGAATATTCAAAAGGAGCTATGAAAATGAAAACTATTGAAAACATGGACGATTATTATATTCTTTGCGGTTATGGAAGAGTTGGAAAAGTAGTTTTTGAAGAGCTAACCCAAAGAAATCAAAATGTAATATTGTTTGAAAAAAATGAGGAAATACTTGAAGATATTGAAGATACAAGCTCTGTCGTCACAATCCACAAAGATGCTACTGAAGATGACTTGATTGCAAAATTAGCTGGTGAAAAGTGCAGAAGCGTAATAATAAGTACAGGAGATGATGTTACTAATTTATTTATAGTTTTAACCATACGTGAAAGCAATCCCGATGCCTGGATCGTTTCAAGAGCTAGCAAAGAGGAAAATTATTCAAGACTTAGAAAAGCAGGTGCCGATAAAATTGTATCTCCAGAATTGATTGGAGGAAAAGACCTTTATATTGAATCAACAAGACCCCACATATTAAAAGTGACCGTAAGACATGCAATTGATGAAATATATGATGAATTTCAGATAATTAGCAAACACGGATGCAATCTTGAAAATATACAGTATCACATACCTGGAATAGAAACACCCCTGACCCGTAAAATTAATACAATGGACCTCAAAGACGGCAAAAATTTTACAAAATATCTTGAAACACACCCAGATCAAAAAGAAGCTATTGAAAATTTATATTCCATGGTGAATTATACCCATTCACATATCATTAGTGGGCCGGATAGGGCAACATTTCAAAAATTAGTTGATGAATTAGAGGAAAATATTGAAATCATTGGAATAAATTTAACCAAAAAAGAAATAGCAAATTTAACCAAAAAAAATTTAAAGTAAGTACAATCATTTGATAACAATTGTACTTTTAGCTGAAATTAAATATTTATTGTTTGCAGGAGTAATTGCAACTGTATAATTGCCAACAGATAACACCTTAGTGTCTATTTTTGCAATACCTTTGGAATCTGTTGCAATAGTGAAATATTTAGTGAAATTAGAGTTTGAAATTTTAATTTTAATTTTTATTCCACTAACCACTTTTTTGGTGGATTTGTCTTTAACAGTCACTTTAAAGTATTTGGTTTGATTAAATGCATTAGTTATCTTAGGAGCACTGACAGTTGTGGCCTTCTTAATCAATTTATCAATATTTCCAAATTTATGAGTGCCAAGATAAAGGTAATTAGGAGGATAAGGAAGTTTGCTTTTACTGAAAAACTTATTCTTGAAATAAACATTATCCTTCAAATAAGCAGTTGACCTTCCAACGAGTTTGCCATTATCATTTGCAGAGTATGCCTCTACTACAGAAGTGGTTTTGTAATTTTTATCAGTGGCTTTCCAATGAAATACTGTTATATCTCTTCTGTTTACGCCATATCCATCTGTAGCACCTACTTTTATGGCTGCTTGAACAAGGTCGCTGCCATATTTCGCATAGGTGCTATGACGATAATAAGACTTGAAATTTGGAGAGCTCAAGAATTCGCCAGCCTTCAGTTTACCAGTAATATATCCGTTTTTCCACACAACAGCAAATTTTCCGTTAGGAGCCTTGATTGTAAAATGGCCAAAGTTCAATCTTTTCTTATAATTCAATATCTGTTTGAGATAGGTTGATTGAATTTTATTAGATTTAACCATTTTTTCGGCAATTTTTTCAATGGATTTGCAGATACTGCCATCTTCAATTCCACCATTACCTATCATCCAACCATCAGATGTGGCAATTATATGCACAAAATAACCGTAGGTAGTCTTATATTGTTTTACTGCAGTTTTACCTGCCCATTTATAATTTTTAATAAGAAGATTAACCGCTTCGGTTCCATCTCTCCTAAAACCACAAAAACATTCAGATCCACTTACCTGCAAGAAAAATGAACAGCACCCTTTCTCCTTCGTAGGCATTACATTCAATGTGACCTTCTTATTGGAGTTTTTGTAGGAGATATACTTTTTGTTTTTAGAATCATCAATCCTGGCAGAAATCTTATATGATCCTGCCTTGAGATTTTTGCTTAACTTGGCATATCCGTTCTTATCACTTGTTGCCCAATAGTAGGAATATTTTTTGGTCTTTGAATTATATACCTTAAACTTGACTTTAATGCCGCTGACAACATTTTTTGTAATTGTATTATGCACTTTTACTTTAAAAAATAAATCAGAACCAAAATAAGTATTATAATTGCTCATTTTAATGGCCAAAGGAGCTTTTTTAATTACAACTGTTGAAGTAACATCAGTAAAATTGTAATCATCATCACCATCAAAAGTTACCTTCACAGCATATGTATTTGGTTTAATATTCAAAGACAAACTGGATTTTCCATTCAAATCTGTTGTGGTGTTGTAAGTTTTACCCTCAATCTGAACTTTAAGAGTTTTATTTTGAATTGGGTGATTATTTGAATCTTTCAAATAACTAACAATGTATGTTTTTTCCTTATAATATGAAACGATATTATTTACATCAATATCTGAGGTTATTTTATCATTAACTTGTGAGACATCATCATATACATTAACTTCATCAATCAAAAGAGATTCTTCAAGACTGTTATCCTGAACGGAATAGGTAATATTGTCCGATGCACAAACAGCACACACAGATAATGAAAATAAAAATGTCACCAGAATAATCAGTGCACTTTTTTTAAACATGATTTCACCTGATAATTTATTATGCATATGATTATATTTATAAGTATATTAATTTTAATGAAATTTTTCCAACCAACCCTTTGTAGGATTGCTTCTATATCATAACTATGATTTACTTATCTAAAAAATCATTTAAAAAGACCGGTTGAGCAATTAGATTTTTTATAAGTCTAAAATAAAGGAATTAAATAAAAAAAAGAAAAGAGAGTGAAACTCTCTAGAATAATTCTTGTAAGTGGATTTGGTAAGGTCCTAAGTTTCCGCCGTAGTTACCAGCACCAATTTCAATAACACCAGGTACTTGGCAAGCAGCTTCAATACCAGCTTTCATAGCAGCTTTAACGGATTCTTCGTCAACACCGTCAATAACGATTTCCATGTTCCCGAATACGTTTTCCGGCAATTCAGATTCTACTTGGTCTTTTAAGGTTACACATTCTTTTTCGTTGGTGGATGCACTCATGAAAGAGTATTTGGAACCTGTTTTAGAACCGGAAGCAACCATACCTCCGGAGAAAGGAGTGATTACGCCAGCAACTGCGTGAATTGCATCGACAGCAGCTTCAGCAGCAACAATGGAAGCCATTTGACTGTCAGCCATGATGAAGAAGTTTCCACCGGCTACACCATCTTTCCATCCCATTTCGTCTTCAACTAAGAATTCACCAGACATAATTGGGATTACATGCATTTTTTTACCGTTTACATCTTTTTCAGTTTCATATCCGTCACCGAAGAACTTGAGTTGTTTTCCGGTTGGGAATGCTTCTTCACTTTCTAAAGCATTGAATGCTGCTGCAGTAGGAGCGGTTAAAACACATTGACCGATTCTGTCCATAATTTGTCCGCCTAAAGATTTTTTAGACATATGGCAAATCATGATTGCATAACCAGGTCTTCCATCTGGAGATTCAGTTGGAGGAACATATTG
The DNA here is from genome assembly GCA_964596915.1 of uncultured Methanobrevibacter sp. Taxonomy (GTDB): domain Archaea; phylum Methanobacteriota; class Methanobacteria; order Methanobacteriales; family Methanobacteriaceae; genus Methanocatella. The sequence continues at coordinate 46,358 of CAZQWN010000003.1, read as the reverse complement.
GTCAATACCTGCTTCTGCAGGACATCCAATAACTGAAGTAGCAAAACCTGTAGCTTCAGTAGCTGCAATTTTAGCTAAATGTTTAGTAGCTGCAGTAATAATAATTCTAGATACTTTAATTCCGAAACCTTCAGCAAAGGTATCTTGTATTTCTACGCCATTAATTTCCATTTTTTCACCAAAAATAATATACAAAAAATAAATTTTTTGCTTGATAAAATTTATGAGTATGAATTAAAATAAAGTTTTCTATTTAACATGAACATCAAGGACAATGAAAAAAAGATAATCGAGGATTACTCCCCAATATCCTCATCAATTGATTCTTCAATTTCTTCATTTGAAGATCCGAATGAAATTTTATCCAGAACAGAAGAACCATAATACGGTAAAATAACCATTCCTAAAATGGTAGCCATCCAGAATGAAATCAATCGTTCAATGACAGTTGCCGCCGCACTTATGGAAGCTGATATTCCCGCTGCTGAATAGAAGATAATCATTATCCCATCCACAGCTCCAAGTCCGCCCGGAAGCAAAGGAATCATACCTGCAAGAGAAGCCAAAATGAACACTTCACCAATGACAACCGGATTTACAACTGCTCCGAATGCTAAAAAGACAAAATAAACCCTGAGAATTTCAAAAATCCAAATTACAAAGGATAAAGGCAATGCATAATACAATACTTTTTTATCTGAAATCAGCATTTTCATAGTTTCCTGAAAACCGTTGATGACTCCATGAATCTTTTCTTCCAGTTCATCTGAATTTTTCTTGTAGAATCTTCTCACAAGACCAATGATCCATCCGTCGACACGTTTTCCAAATCCAGGATTGATTGACATGTAGATTAATAAGACTAAGATTGCAACAATGGCAATTACAGCTAAAATCATCAATAAAAGGAGCCACAAATCAAAACTGAAGGACAATGTCATTCCGATGATTGTCAGTATTGCCAGCACAACAAATGGAAATGTGTCCAGTGCACGGTCGGCCACAACAGTTGCAAAGGTTTCCTCCATAGGATAATTTTCTTCACGGGATAAAATGTATGCCCTTACAGGTTCTCCCCCGCCACGTCCTGACGGAGTGATGTTATTTACTGCCAATCCCACTAAAATCATAGGAAGCAACTTTTTTATTCCGACATTAATGTCTGCAAGACCATTGAGTATTTTCCAACGTAATGTATATAAATAATATGTGAATACCTGCATCGCGACAGCCAAAGCTATAAATTCCAATTTAGCCATCTTCAATGCATCCATTACCTGATCTATACCGACAAACCAAAGCATTATTACAAGAATAAGAACACTTATTCCCAAGAAAAATATTGATTTTTTATCCATAGTTATATTATTTTAATATCTTCATACTTATAAATTTATATAGATATTTATTCAAATTATTACAATAATGAGATACATAACAAAATCTGATTTGGTAATTGTTGCATTAAATTCAGGAAATTTAATGATAGGAATCGGAGTGATGTGTTTAATACCATTAATTTTCGATTTGATATATTTTGAATTTGATGTAATAAGTTTTGTTATACCTGCAGCGATTTCAATATTATTAGGCTTATTTTTTAGAGTGTATCTCAAAGACTATGAACGTAAAATGATTAAACTTAAACATGGAATGATGCTATCCTCATTTGCATGGTTATGGGCAAGTATAATCGGAGGAATTGTATTCATGCTTGCAACCAACATGCCAATAATCGATTCTGTTTTCGAAAGCATGTCCGCACTAACCGGTACTGGAATAACCATGTTTGCTGATGTTGAAGTATTGCCCCACAGCATACTTTTTTTTAGAGCTTTGGAACAATGGATTGGAGGATTGGGAGTTGTTGTTATGGTCATTAGTGTCCTGACAAAACCGGGTTCAGTATCCTCAAAACTATACCAATCCGAAGCAAGGGAAGAAAGAATTAAGCCAAGTGTAAAAAATACCCTTGAAAAAACCTTGCAGATTTATGCAATCTATACAATAGCAGGAATTATCCTATATCTTCTTGCAGGAATGCCTATTTTTGATGCAATTTGCAATACATTCAGTATCGTGTCAACCGGAGGAATGAGCATTAAAAATGCAAACATGGGCTTTTACCATGATGATTTGATATACTTCATATCAATTGTTTTAATGATTTTGGGAGCTACAAGCTTTTTGGTTCACTATAAAGTCATTAAAACTCGGGGAAAATCATTACTGAGAGACCTTCAATTTAAAGTCATCATCACAGTAATTGCACTTGTAACATTAATGTTACACCTTGTTTCAAATATCGTGCCGATGGACTTGTTATTTACAGTAGTATCTGCAATGACAACAACCGGAGCAAGCGTTGCCGCACCACATGTAATGGGAATGTGGCCCCCATTTGTGATAATCTGCATAATGTGTCTGATGTTGACAGGAGGTTCAAACGGATCTACAGTAGGTGCAATTAAACTTGTAAGGATGATTACCTTCTTTAAGGGAATCTACAGACACGTCCGTGAAATCCTATCCCCTGAAGGCAGAGTTGTTCCAATAAAGCTACAAGGAAAAAAAATTCCTGAAAAGGCAATATCACAGGCAGGAAACTACATAACACTTTATATGATGTTTATAATGTTTACATGGGCATTGTTCTGCCTATTCGGATATGACCCATTTAGAAGTCTGTTTGCAGCAATGTCCCTTCAGGGAAACAACGGTCTGGAATTAGGAATCATAAACCATTCATTGAACCCAGTCCTCAAAGTGGTAAGTATGTTTGACATGTGGACCGGAAGGTTAGAAATATACCCTGTTTTAATCACATTAAGGGCATTTTTTGAAATATTCAAAAGATAGGTTTATAACATCAAGGATTATATATAATGATTATTAAAGTTGTGAAGGTGATTTAATGTATGTAATTATTATGGGCGGAGGCCGTGTAGGACTTGCTTTAGCGAATTTGTTAATTGATGACGGACATGATATTACATTAATTGAAAATGACGAATCATTGAGTGCCGATGTTGCAGCAGATCTTGATGCGCTTGTAATCCACGGAAACGGAACCAGTTCAAAAGTTCTTGAGGAAACAAACATTGAAGATGCTGATTACTTCATCGCAACAACCGGAAATGACGAAGCCAATCTGCTGTCATGCATTTTAGTTAGAAAATATAATGTTCCAACAATTATTGCACGTGTAAGTAATCCTGACCACGAAGAAGCGTTTAAAGAAGTGGGAATTGACCGCGTAATCAGTCCGGAAATAACTGCAGCAGAACAATTGCAGCAATTCGTTACCATGCCTAATGTAGCAAAACTGACTACACTCGGTGAAGGTGATGCTGAAATTCTTGAAATGACCATAACTAACGATAAGGTAATCGGAAAACGTTTTAAAGACATTTCACCAACAAAAGAATATATCATTATTGCAACTTATCAAAATGGAAAACTGGTTATTCCACAGCCGGACAATACTGTCAGCCGTGGAGAAAAGGTTTCTATTCTTGTCAAAAGAGGAACCTTCAAAAAAGTTTCCAAAAAATTAGAAAAATGAGATTATAACATGGAATAAGACAATTTTAAATGGTCTTTTCCATTATTTTCAACTATTGGGCCGTGACCGGGATAGATATTTTTAACATCCAGCTCCAAAAGTTTTTCAACACTATTTTTCATGTCATGGTAATCTCCACCGATATCCATCCTACCAACGCCGCCACCGGCAAAGATTGTATCACCGCTGATAAGGTTTTCACCATCCCAAAGACAAATCCCCCCACTGGTGTGGCCAGGAGTATGAATAACTTTAAATCCAGCTATCTCATCACCGTCTTCAAGTTCGATATCCACTCTTGAGTTAGCGCCGTCATTGATTAAAAATGCAGATCCGCCAGTCCCTAAAGTATCCTTATTTCTCATGGAAACAGCATCATTTTTATGAACCGCAATCTTGGCATTCGGAAATGCATAATTTCCTCCAATATGGTCAAAATGACAATGAGTATTTATAATCAATTCAATATCTTCGGGCTCAACACCATTTTCACGAAGTTTAGAGTATAAATAATCACTGAACTGTCCAGTACCTGTATCGACAAGAGTGTTTTTATTAATTAAATAATAATTAGAATCATTAAAATAACCTAAAATAGGAATAATTTCTGAAGTCATGAAAATTAATATAAATATAAAAGTTATTAAAAGTTTTGAAAAATAGCTGTATATAAAAATGGGGTCATAGGGATTTGAACCCCAATCCGGGGATTTCTCTTGTCTCAGTACTCCAATTGATCATCACAACGGATACTGTTCAGTTACGCGTATATTTCTTCAAAGACAACTGGAGTCCCCGATGCTGCCAGGTTACACCATAACCCCACACATAACATACAATAGTAAATATATTTTAATAATATATAAAGATTACCATTTATTCAAATTTCATCTGCTTATCAATACCTGCAATTTCATCTATTTCAAGACCTTTCTCCAAGACATAATCTTTTTCAACCTTATAATTTCCGTTTTTAGTACGAGGAGTTCTTTCAGGTTCTATAAATAGCCATTTCGTATATTTAAATCTGACACCGATGTAAGCTGTTGCACCGAATATTTTTGAAAATTCACATAACTCGTCAATTTGAGCAGAATCAATGTAGACTTTATCTTTTGTGGTTGTTTTTACCTCAATAGCCAAATATAATTTTCCATTTCCTGCAAGAACATCAGGCAAAGGCCTTTTAGTAGCACCACCAGACGCTGGAGCCCTCATGGCTGCAAAATTCCTTTCCCATAATTTATGTACCAAATCCCTTTCTTCAGCAGAACCTTTTTTTGCCATAATAACACTCAATATATAATTTTAAAAAAACTAGTATATAAAAAACAAGTGAGAGCATTTGAAAAGTAATATTTTAAAAAAAGTTATATAAATGGGGCCGGAGCCGAGATTCGAACCCGAGTCCCAGGATCCACAGTCCTGGAGGATGACCACCTACCCTACCCCGGCAGCAAAACATATAAATAAAAATTGTTAAAATGCGGGAGCAGGGATTCGAACCCTGGAAGACCTGTGTCAACAGGTCCTAAGCCTGTCCCCTTTGGCCTCTCGGGCACCCCCGCTTATGAAAAACAAAGGATACATAGAAACCATAAAAAATCTTAACAAATTTTTAAAATGCTCCGGCCGGGATTTGAACCCGAGTCTTCGGCTCGAAAGGCCGAAATGATTGGCCGGACTACACCACCGGAGCATACAAATACAATAAAGTTTTTAGTTAACATGGGCCCAATGGGCTTCGAACCCATGACCTTCCGGTTATGAGCCGGACGCTCTACCTGGCTAAGCTATGGGCCCAAAAGCGCCGTCGACAGGGCTCGAACCTGTGACCAATCGGTTAACAGCCGAACGCTCTACCTACTGAGCTACGACGGCATAAGACACCCATCTGCCTAAGCCAAATAAAACCCATGTTTAAAAATCAAAAGACTTTAAACAGTAATAATAACTATTTATTACATAATATATAAATCTTTTGGTTTTTTGCAACTTTATCGGGAAAATAAAGTAATTGTCTATAATTTAAATTATACAAACTAATATATAAACTTTAAGAAACTTATATACTAACATGGATTCAGACATATTTGACATTATCAAAAAAGCAAACAAAACAACTTTAAATCATCACGGAAACTTGATAACACTCGAAAGAGCAATATTCCTATCTTGGTGGTGTGATAAAGGAGACTGTGCGTTTTGCTATATGTCTACACAAAAAGATAAAATCAAAGATCCTAAAAAAGCCAGAAGAAATGTGTCCAACATTTATGCTGAAGCTGAAATGTGCAAACGCCTTGACTGGAATATCGAATTTTTATCCGGAGGATATGAATCATTTACAACTCAGGAAATAAAAGAAATTGCAACTACAATAAACGACATCACCGGTAACGGCGTCTGGTTAAACACAGGAATAACAGAAGAGTTGGATGAATACGGATCTGAAATAAAAGGAATAACCGGAGCAGTTGAAGTAGCAAATCCTGAAATCCATGAAAAAGTTTGCCCTTCCAAAAAATTAGATGACATAAGCAACATGATGGATGTTGCAGGAGACTTGGGGTTTAAAAAAGCCATAACAATAATTTTAGGCCTTGGCGAAACATTGGAGGATGTCAATTATATTATAGATTATATAAAAAATCATAAAATCGATAGAGTGATTTTCTATTCACTGAATCCTCACAAGGAAACCATTTATGCGAACTTTTCACAGCCAGCATCACTTTACTATGCTCAAGTCGTGGCGCAAGTCAGATTGGCTTTCCCAGATATTGAAATAATCTGCGGAACATGGATTGACAATCTGGCAAATATAGGAATACTAATTTTAAGCGGAGCAAATGGAATAACCAAATTCCCTCTTTTCAAAATGTTTGCAACAAAATATGGTAAACGGGTCGAAGAAGAGGTTAAATGGTCAGGGCGTGACCTTAAAGGTACATTTACCAACAAAGACATGTTAGGACCTCAAAAAAGTGAAATCTCACCTGAGCTTGATAAATTTATTAAAAGGTATGTTAAGGAATCTCTAAAAAATAAATATTAAAAAGGCATTTAAATGGACAACAAACACACAACAATAAAAGACAATACTATAAAAAATGCTAGAGCAAGTATGGCAAAATTAGTGGATAATCTAATCTCATTAGAAATGGATGAAATTGAAAATTATGAATTTCCACCAGATGAACCTTTTGGATTGGAAATAATCCATAAAGACACATTATTTTATCTGATTATAAGATTTTCATCAAAAAATAAAAATTTTATATGTATAGGTCCTGGTGCGTTTGAAAGAAATAAAACCGACTCGAATGGGGAATTAATTACACCCCCTTTTTTTGCAAGATGGAGTTGGTATAAGTACTTAGATGAATCTGTAATTAGTTATGCTGATCCAATGATTTTTAAAGATGATGAAATTAAGCTAGGATGGTTTATTGGAGATAAAAACCATTGGTATCTGGAAACTGTATCATCAATTATACAAAACCTAGCAAAAAATCAAAAAGTATACAACAATAATATATTGTTTTTCGGATCAAGCGGAGGAGGATTTGTTTCGACATGCTTAGGAACTTTAATAAAAAATTCAAAAGTATTGATTAATAATTCACAGCTATTTGTATTGAATTACTACCCTTCACTTATTGGAAAAGCATTTGAGTTAGTAACCCCCTCATTCAAAAACCAAAGCAGTGAAGAAATAATAAAAAAAATTGAATACCGGATAGATGTGACAAAACTATTTGAAAGGGAAAATTATGCTCCCAATATAACCTATTATGTTAATGTCAAATCAGAACCGGACATATTAAATCAGACAATACCATTAATACAACATCATTACAATCAGAAAACATTTTCGGGATTGAATATAATACATTACAAAGATGAAAAACCGGAACCTCACAATCCGCTTCCAATAAAAACTACAGTAAATATTTTAAAACTTTATGCAAAGAATAATCTGTACAATTCCAAACCTACTGAAACACAAAATATACTGAAACCTAAAAACAATGCAAACCTCATTGAACATCAAAATTCAAAGTTAAAAAAAGAAATTAAAAAATTGAGAGATGAAAATAATGTATTAAAAGAAGAAATTACCGAATTAAAATCATCTTCGAGTTGGAAAGTTTCAGCACCTTTTCGAAAATTAATGGCTATTTTTAGAAAGCATCAATAATAAAAAAAACTCTTGACATCAAAAAGTTAATCTAAAAAAATTTTGTGTCGCAACCAGACAGAAAAATTACCCTTGCTGTGAAATTCCAAGAGGCTTGAAAAAATTCAGAACATCAAAATGAATATTCACTCGGATAACTCTTCGAAAAACTTTTGGATTTAAAAAAGAAATCAAGAACTGGCATTTGACCGCCACAAAATCTATCTTTCAATTATATTTATTAATCACTTTAAACAAATATTATTTTAATATAAAAATTAATCGAATTGGAGGAATTATTATCAGCAATGATGTCGATATGATGTGTGGACTTGAAATCCACGTACAACTAGAAACCGAATCAAAATTATTCTGTGATTGTCCTACAAATTATCAGGACGCACCTGCAAATACAAACATATGTCCTGTTTGTTTAAACCAGCCCGGTGCAAAACCACAACCAACTAATAAACAAGCATTGGAAAATGCTTTAATGATTGCTTTAATGTTAAACTGTGAGATTGATCAAGGTGTTACTTACTTTATGAGAAAACACTATGACTATCCGGATTTACCATCAGGTTATCAGAGAACCTCAGTTCCAATTGGTATTAACGGAGAACTGAACGGTATAAGAATACATGAAATTCACGTTGAAGAAGACCCTGGCCAATACAAACCAAATGAAGGAGTAGTGAACTTCAATCGTTCAGGAATTCCATTAGTGGAAATTGTTACAGAACCGGATATCAAATCACCAAAAGAAGCGAGAACATTTTTAAAAGAGTTAATTCGTGTTTTACAGTACAGTGGAGCGGCCCGTGGGGAAGGTACAATGAGGGCTGACGTAAACATTTCCATCAACGGAGGAAACAGAGTGGAAATGAAAAACATTAACTCAATTACAAATGCTTACAAAGCTTTAAAATATGAACTTTTCAGACAATCAAATTTAGTTAAAAGAGGAGGAACCGTAGTTCAGGAAACTCGTGCATTTAAAGGCGGATCCACAAAACCTATGAGATTGAAAGAAGATGCTGACGATTACAGATTCATAACCGATCCTGATTTGCCACCTATGCAAATTTCATCCGAAAACATTGAAAATGTTTTAAAAGTAATGCCTGAAGCTCCTCACAACAAGGTAACCCGATTCATTGAAGAATATGGACTAGATGAAGAAACCGCTAAAGTATTGACTTCAGAAATCGATCTGGCAGTTGCATATGAAGAAGTTGTAAAAGAAGTTGATGCCAAATATGCTGCAAAATGGATGAGAGACGAACTCAAAAGGGTTTTAACATACAATAAACTAGATTATGCTGACAGCGGAATTTCACCTGCAAGCATTATTGAATTACTGAAAATGTTACAATCAAAAGAAATTACTGTTAAAGCAGGTCAAAGAATCGTTGAAAAAATGCCTAATAATGAAGCATCACCTAAAGAAATTGCTGAAGAAATGGGACTGCTCGGTGTTGTAAAAGATGATGAAGTAAAATCTGCTGTAAAACAAGCCATTGAAGAAAATCCAAAAGCTGTTGACGATTATCTAGCTGGACAAAAAGCATCACTTAACTTCTTAGTTGGACAGGTAATGCGAATAACCCGTGGAAAAGCTGATCCTGGTGAAACTGTTAAACTTTTAAGAGAAAGCATAGAATAGGTGAAACAATGTCTGAGAAAAAATCTTTTGTTAAAGATTATATGACAGAAAATGTTATCAGCGTTACACCTGAAACTAAAACTGAAGACGTTATCAATCTTATGAGAGAAAGTCATCACAACAGTTATCCGGTAGTTAGGGATGAGAAATTAGTTGGAATGGTGACTGCTTTTGATATAATCGCTAAGGAACATTGTGACATTGTTGAAGGCATAATGACCAAAAACTTAGTTGTGGCTAATCAGAATTTAGCCATTAATGACGCTTCAAGAGTAATGTTTAGAAGAGGGATTTCCAGAATGCCCGTAGTTGATGAAAATGGAGCATTAGTTGGAATCATCACAAATACGGACATGGTAAGATCCCACATAGAAAGGTCAACTCCAAACAAAGTGGAATACTTTAAAAAAACATTAGAACAATTATACGGCATCCACACAACATTAAAACACATGGGTGTTGAAACAAATAAGTTAAGACCTACACAGGACAGAGTTTATGCTGATGAACTTGAGGGTAGAGCATATGAATTGGAAAAAGGATTAGCTGAACCTGCCATTGTTGTAAAAACTGGAGACAGGTGGATTTTAGTCGACGGACATCACAGAGCAGTGGCATCATCACAAAGAGGATATGAAACTGTCGACTCATATGTTATTGATTTAGGTCAAGACATCAAATTAGGTATGGAAAAAACTGCAGATAAAGCAGGCATTAAAACTTTTGACGATATTGAAATCATTGATGATGATAAACATCCATTAATTGCACTTACAGAAAGCATGCAAGATCAAGAATCCAAAGGAGACGACTAAATGGTTAATGATGAAATCATTAGGGAAGTCTATGAAGTCCTGGAGTCCAGACGTGACAACCCAATTGATTCTTATACTTCAAACATCATGATGGACAGCGACAAAAAAGCTGAAGACAAGATTCTTGAAAAAATTGCTGAAGAAGCTGGAGAAGTTTTGCTTGCTGCAAAAAACGATGAAAATCTTGTATATGAATCAGTGGATTTGATATTTCACACATTGCTGATTTTAGTTTACAAAGGTGTGGAAATTGATGAAGTCTTTGAAGAATTTGCAAGAAGAAGAAAATAGTTTTATGGGCTAACACAATGTTTGACACGTTTACAGAAAAAAAATTCTTATTAAAACAATTAGTGAAAAGGGATTTGACTTCAAAGTATAAAGATTCAGTATTGGGAATAGCTTGGAGTTTCCTCAATCCTTTGTTAATCATGATTGTTTTTACAGCAATTTTTTCAATGATATTTGGCCGTTCAATTGAGAATTATCCTGTTTATTTCTTATCCGGAAGAGTTATTTTTGATTTCTATAAATCTGCGACTCAAGGTGCAATGAAATCAATTAAAGGAAATGCAAATCTACTAAAAAAAATATATGTGCCAAAATATATGTTTACTGTAAGTAAAGTACTCTATGAGTTCATTAATTTCTTAATATCATTCATTATTTTATTTGGAGTCATGCTTGTTACAGGAGCACAGTTCCAAATGACAACAATATTTGCTATAATCCCCCTAGGTTTATTAATCATATTGATTTTTGGAATCGGACTAATATTAGCTGTATGCAACACATATTTCACTGATGTTGAACATTTATATAGCGTATTTTCTTTGATATTAATGTATGCTTCTGCATTATTCTATCCAATGGAAATCGTACCTGTAACTGTTCAAAAGATATTTACATTAAATCCTATTTATTGTGCGATAGTGTCATTTAGAGAATGTGTAGTATACGGAATATTTCCTAACGTTTATACAATTGCTTATCTTGCAATATTCGCATTGACAACATTGGCAATTGGAATAATATTATTCAAAATGTATGATAAAAAATTAGCATTGGAATTATGAAGTGTTATCATGAGTTTAATAGATAAAATTAAAAATATTTTCAATAAAAAAGAACACAGCACTATTGAAACAAATAAAATGCAAATTTTACCAAATAGTGATAAATATGAAGACATGACCATGATAGCACCACATAAATCACTTTATGAAGATGAGGATGCCTTTTTTTACGTTGAAGCACATGATAAATACGGCAATCCTATTGTTGGTGAAACAATCGAACTGCAAATCGGGACTAAACATGTTGAAGTGGTAACCAAAGAAGATGGAATTGGAAAATGGACTATTGATTTACCACCTAAAAAATACCATATAGTTAAATCAAAATTCCCGAATGGAGAATATTCCCAAAAACTAACAAGTAAAATCCATGTTAGAAGAGCATCCAAAAAACGGAAAAAGCTGAAACCGCCTGAAGAATATAGTGAAAGACATTGTACGATACATGCCCCTAACATGACCATGTATATTAATGCAGAAGGAATATACTATGTAAAATTAAGAGATAGATTCCGTGACCCAATTGAAGGCGAAGAAGTCAAAATTACAATCAATAACCAAACACATGCAGTTATTACAGATAAATTAGGATTTGCTAAAATAAATGTTAAAGGTCTTGAATCAGGCACTTATGAGATATTAAGTGAATTCGAAGGCAGTTCAAAATATGCCCCTTGTAAAGAAAAATCTGAATTGAAAATGTTAGTAAGAGACATAGACAAGGAAGTTATAATTGATATTCAGAATCTGACAATGGAATTCAAAGTTACAAAAGATAAAATTGATACATTAAAGGAATTTATAATCAGAACCATCAAACGCAATAAAGAGAAAACTGAAAAAATACGTGTTCTAGACAACATATCATTTAAAGTATACAAAGGAGACAAATTAGGAATACTTGGTTTCAACGGTGCTGGAAAAAGTACATTATTGAAAATAATGGCAGGAATTTATGAACCCACTTCCGGAAATATTACTACACACGGTAAAGTTGCACCGTTACTGGAATTAGGTGCAGGTTTTGACAAAAACTACACCGGAAAAAATAACATTTATTTGAATGGTGCATTGTTAAGTATTGATGAAAAGACACTTAATGAAAAATATAATGATATTGTTGAATTTTCAGAACTGGGAGAATTTATTAATTACCCAATTAAAAATTATTCTTCAGGAATGCGAACAAAATTAGGTTTTTCAATAGCTACTCTTATCAATCCGGATATTTTAATCGTGGACGAAATTTTATCAGTGGGAGATATTAAATTTAGAAAAAAAAGTACTGAGAAAATTAATTCCATGATGAAAGATGGAGTTACAGTGTTATTGGTAACACATTCAATTAACCAAATGAAAAAAATTTGCGACAAATGTATATGGCTGGAAGACGGACACGTTAAAATGTACGGCGAGACCGACGAAGTATGTGACGCTTATGTTGAAGGTGCCAAAAAAGACATGAAAAAAATTAAAAAATAGGTTTTAAAATGGATAAACGATGGATTTATATTTTGATCATATTAATTATTGGACTGGTATGTTTATTTTTTATTGTTGACTCATCATCAACACTTGGCAAAGCTAATGTAAATATAGGAAAATACACAGTTACAATACCCGATTCAATGAATGTTGAAAATAATGATAAAAACAACCTCTTTTTAATAGACCGAAGCAATAATGAAAAAATAGCTATTAAAACTTATGACGGAAATTATACTGATGAAAAATATAATCAAGTGTTAAATCTTTTAGAAGAAAATAGCAGCGTTATAGATATAGAGAATACTAGAATTAAACTTAATAATAATACATTGCCAACGTTATGTTATAAAACAGAAGACAGTGACAATTATAATCAAATATTTTTCCTATATCAATATAATTCAACCTTTATAATTAAATGCAGTAATTTTCATGACAATTCAACTTTAAACAAGGATGTTGAGTTTATTGCAAAAACAATGAAAATCGACTATAAACAAAAACAAAGTTAGATGAAATCATGAAAAATTTTAAGTTTTCAATTGTAATTTCCGCATATAACTCTGAAAAAGGAATTTCCAATTGTATTACATCTATTATAAAGCAGACGCTTGCATTTAAAGAAAATGTTGAAATAATAGTAACAAATGATGGGAGTACTGACAATACGGGCAATATATGTGAATTTTATGCCCATAAATATCCCAACAACATCACATATTTTTCAAGAAAACATGAAGGCAAAGGCAGCAGCAGAAACTTAGGAATTGAACACGCCCAAGGGGAATTCATTTATTTTATTGATGGAGACAATTTTCTTTCTAAAAATACATTAAAAAACGTCCTGGAATTTTTCAATAATAATGAAAATGTAGATATTGTCACAATTCCCACCAAATTTTTAGAATCAGAAGAGAATTACCATGCTTTTGATGAAAAATACAAATCAACCAGAGTAATCAATTTACTAGACCAACCGGAATTAATTCAAGTACAGTCCAATTCATGTTTTTTTAAAACATCAAAAATAAAACAAACTAAATTTTCAAATGAATTTAAACTTTCAGAAGAAATCGTTTTTGTCAATTCGATGTTAATTTCAAACCCGAATTTAGGTATCTGCAGAGAATGCATTTATTATAATGTGAAAGGTAGAGACAAAAATGCCCTTCTAAATCTAATTTCGAATTTGAAAGATGCTTCAGGTAATGAAATTAAATACTATTTTAAAAATTTGGTTACTGAAAGTTTGGACCTATACGGGGCAATTCCGAATTTTATTCAAAAAACTATCTTATATTATTTAAATGAGATTATTGTAAACGAAAGCATTACTGAGAAATTAACAAAAGCTGAAATAAAACGCGTGAATAAATCAATGAAAAAAATTTTACAGCTTATCGATGAAAAAAATATTTATGATCAACAGATGGACATAAAAATTAAATCATTTTTAATATACATAAAAAACGATTATTCCTACAGTGAAACCGATCAAAATAAATTGATTCAATATTTAAAATTAGACACTGTTTTCATCGACATCTATGAAATTATCGATGACAGACTATATGTCCTTGCAAATGTCAACTCCATCAGTCCTAATGAAAAAATAGAGGTATATGTAAATAATGAAAAAATTGAAAGTGAATCGGTAGAGTTCCCTCAAAGAGAAAAATATTATATGAATGAAAGATACCTAAGCAACCATACTTTCGAATTTAGCCTAAAATTGGATGAAACTAAATCTTACGAAATCAAATTCAAATCAAACATTAATCAGAATTTGCATATTGATTTTTCAAGACCCTGCAATTTCTCAAAAGTGGTCGGATATTCAAAGACTAAAAAATATCTAAGCCACCTCAGTGATGACCAAATCATTATCAACAAATTCAAAACCAGAAATTGGCTTAAAAAAGAAGCGAAAGCATTATTTGGAATGTTGAAAAATAGAGTTCCGGGATTTGAAACTGCAATCCCAATAAGACTAATTTACATGATGTTACATCCGTTTTTAAAAAATAAACGAATATGGTTTTATATGGATTTTCCAACAATAGCCGATGACAATGGAATGCATTTGTTTAAATATTCCATCAACCAGAACGAACCTGACATTAAAAAATATTTCATCATAGATAAAAATACATCTGACTATAATAAAATGAAAAAAATAGGTCCCGTCATCGGATACCACTCCCTAAAACACAGAATCCTGGGACTGTTTGCAGAAAAAATCATTACTTCACATCCGGACAACAACTACATCTATGCTTTTTGGGGGCATTACCCTAATTTTGCAGGTATCCTAAAATCAAGCACAATATTCCTGCAGCATGGAATTACATTAAATAACATTTGCAGCTGGCTGAACAAATATGACAAAAACCTTGATTTTCTATTGACCGCTTCTAAAAAGGAATACAATTCACTGTTTGAATATTACTACAATTATGATAAGGACATCGTAAAGCTTCTAGGATTTCCAAGATTCGACAATCTGCGTGATGAAAAAACAAAAACAATATTGCTAATGCCTTCATGGAGACGCTACCTTACTAATGAAAACAAATACTCAATAAGCAATTCAAGTTATTTTAGAACTTACAATTCACTGATAAATAATAAAAAGCTGATTGAAAAAGCAAAAGAATACGGATATCAGATAATCTTTAGGCCCCATCCTCACGTATATCAATTCATTGAACTGTTTGATAAAAACGAATCCATAAAAATAGACCATGAACGTGGAAGCTATCAGGAACTGTTCAAGAAAGGAGCATTATTAATAACAGATTATTCCTCTGTTGCATTTGATTTTGCCTATCTTAAAAAGCCAGTTTTATATTACCAATACGGTGAAGACTATCATTTTAATTTAAGTGAAAGCTATTTTGATTATGAAACAATGGGTTTTGGAGAGGTCTGCCATACTGAAGAGGAATTGGTGGAGTTGCTCGAGGAATATATGAAAAATGAGTGTGAAATGAAAGAAAAGCATGAAAAGAATGTTGATGACTATTTCATGTTCACCGATAAAAACAACTGTAAAAGAGTCCATGAAGCAATTAAAAAGATTCCACCTAGAAATTGAACTCCATGTTATACATTCCCCGCTCAAAACCGGCTATTTTAACTCTTTTTTTATTAAATTCCCTGAATCCTATTGATTCATAAAGCTTTTTTGCACCATCATTTCTAAAATCGGCATCAAGAATTACTCTTTTAAAGTTTTTTGACCTTGCATATTCTATAACATTCAAAATGACCCTCTTTCCAAGACCACGACCTCTTTGAGATTCATCAATAGCTATCTCGGCAAGATACAGGTCTCCTTTTTCTATGTCGCACAAAACAAAATAATCCAAAATATCAACTAAAAACAGTTTCCATGACTTTAAATGGAATTCACACTTACCATCATACAGGTAAATACTCACATAACCTATAATGTTTTTGTTTTCATCTAAAATAACCTTATAATTATCATTTAACTTTTTTTTAGACAGATACTTTGATATTGCATCAACAGCTTGCTTTTCGGATTTAAAAAACATGCCAAAAGTGCGGAAATCCACATCATAAACTAATCTGGCGACATGACCAACATCATGAATTTTCGGATTGAACGTTTCATAAATCAACTTAATCACTGTTCACTATAGTCAGTGCAAAAACCCCTGCTCCGAAACCGTTGTCAATATTTACAACAGCAATTCCTGGGGCGCATGATTGAAGCATTGCATCAAGCGCAACTCTTCCTCCCTCACCAACGCCATATCCTACTGAAGTTGGAACAGCGATGACAGGAACATCCACAAGTCCTGCAACAACTGAAGGAAGGGCGCCTTCCATGCCGGCGCATACAATAAATGCCCGTACACCTTCCTTTACCATGTATGCAATTTGAGGAAACAGTCTATGAATCCCTGCAACACCAATATCATATGAAGTGATTGCTTCACATCCCCCCTCCTCGACAATGACGCGTGCCTCTTCGGCAATGTTAATGTCAGAAGTTCCGGCAGTGATGATTCCTATTTTTGCAATTTTTTCACTTTGCCTGATTTCTTTTCTGATAATCAGTATCTGGGCCCGGTGATTATAATCGAAAATAAAAGAATCCTTACCCAAATCATTTAATATCTGCTCATATCTTTCATTGGATAATTTAGTAATAATCAAATCCTCATCGTTAGATTCCAGGTATTTTTTTATAATGAGTATCAAGTCTTCATAATCCTTACTTGGTGAAAACACAGCTTCCGGAAATCCTGTACGTTCACTGCGTTTGATATCAAATTTTGCAACATTGTCAAATTCTAAAATGTTTTGGGATTTAAGAATGTTTTCAGCTTCACCAACACTAATCTCCCCATTGGCTAATTTCTCTAGAATATCTTTCATAATATAATTTAAGATAAAATTTTATATAAAATTTAACTTATAATATATCTATGAAAGCTCAAAAGATTTTAACCCAAGGAATAGTTCAAGGTGTGGGATTTAGGCCTTACGTATATAGGCTTGCATCTGATTTGAATCTTAACGGCCATGTGAGAAACCTTGGAAATGTGGTTGAAATCATAATTGAGGGAGAAAATACTGATGAATTTATTGAAAGATTGCCTAATGAGTTACCTCCCATTGCAAAAATAGATTCAATGAATGTAGAAGATATTGAAAAAAATAATTATACTGATTTTAAAATCATTGAAAGCAAAGACAGCTATTCTGGAATTAGCGTAATTCCACCAGACATTGCAATTTGTGACAAATGTCTGGAAGAAATAAGAAATCCTGGTGACAGACGCTTTAAATATCCGTTTAATGCATGCACCGATTGCGGACCGAGATTCACAGTCATCAAAAGCGTTCCTTATGACAGGATTAGAACATCAATGGATGAATTTCCGCTGTGCGATGACTGTTTAATTGAGTACCGTGAACCCTTAAACAGACGTTATCATGGTGAGGCCATATGCTGCGGCGATTGCGGACCCCAAATGGAAATTTATGAAGGCAGCGAAAAAATAGATACTGAAAATCCCATAAAAATAGGTGCCGATAAGCTAAAAGAAGGAAAAATATTGGCCATTAAGGGCATTGGCGGAACACACCTGGTTGTCGATGCATACAATGACAAAGCAATAAAAGAACTGAGAAGACGTTTGAATCGTCCGAATCAAGCATTTGCAGTTATGGCAAAGGATTTGAAATCCGTTCAGAATTATGCCCAATTGTCAAAACGTGAAATCAAAACAATAACTTCAAACAAGCGCCCAATTGTAATTTTAAAGAAAAATAATGATTATCCATTTCCTGAAAGCCTATCTCCCGGACTTCACAACATAGGAGTGATGCTTCCATATTCACCAATGCATTATCTGCTTTTTGATGAGGGAGACATTGACACATATGTGATGACTTCCGCAAACATCCCCGGAGAGCCAATGATGATTAAAAATGAAGACATCATCAATGGAGTCAATGACTATTCTCTGGTTCATAACCGTCAGATTCTAAACAGATGCGATGATTCAGTCATCAGGTTCAGAAATAATGAACTGTCATTCATTAGAAGGTCACGGGGATACACTCCCGAACCATATGCAATCAATTATGAGGTGAATGATGCGAATGTTCTTGCGTTAGGCCCTGAGCTTGATGTGACTTTTTCAATAGCTAAAGACAACATCGTTTATCCTTCCCAACATATTGGAAACACAAATAAACCGAAAACATTGGATTTTTTAAGGCATGCCATTGAAAACATGCAGAGAATTACAAAAACCAATGAATTTGACATCATTGCCTGTGACATGCACCCTCACTTCTTTACCACCAGACTGGCGCATGAACTTGCGGAAAAATATGATGCTGAAGTCATGCCCATCCAGCACCATCACGCACATTCTATTGCCCTTGCAAATGACCACAGCCTTGAAGAGATGATTGTCATTGCGGCCGACGGTGTGGGATATGGAAGTGACAAAACAAGCTGGGGCGGTGAGATACTTTACACTGACGTGAATGCCTTTGAAAGAATGGCCCATCTTCAAAGTCAGCTAATGCCCGGAGGAGATATGGCGACAAAATATCCTGCGAGAATGCTTGCAAGCATTTTAGATGATGAGGAATTGATTAAAAATTATTCAAAATACTTCAAATATGGTGAAATTGAAATTAAAAACATATTTAAGCAATTGGCTTCAGGCATCAATGTTGGGAAAACAACAAGTACCGGAAGGGTTCTTGATTCAATGGCAGTGGCTGTCGAGGTGGCACATGAAAGAACATACGAAGGGGAATGCTCAATGAAACTCGAATCATGTGCATATTATGCAACCAAAGATCTGGAAATTCCATTCATTATTGAAAATGATACATTGAATACAACTGAAATACTGAAAGAAGTTGTCAGATTATATCAGAATGGTGAAAAGAAAGCAAATGTTGCATATGCCGGTCAAAATGCAGTTGCTAAAGGTCTTGCAGAACTTGCAGTTAGAGCTGCAGATAAAAAAGGAATACCTGAAATCGGCGCCACAGGAGGAGTATTCTATAATGAGGCCATAACAAATACCGTTAAGAATCATGTGGAAAAAGAGGGATTCAATTTTATTCAGCACACAAATACCTGTGCCGGTGACGGATCAGTATCTCTGGGACAGGCAATTATTTCAAAAAAAGTATGAAAAGGGTTTAATAAGTTAAACCCCTGAATTAATGACCACCGGATATTAGTTTATTAGCCTTTTAAAGTTCTCTCGAGAATGTATTCCGCTCTTTCTTTAAGATTACCATATAATCTTATTTGATTTTTAAGCTCGTCAATAGCTTCAAGCTGACCTGAGTCTATTCTTTTTTCAATATCCAAAAGTTTAGACCATTCATCACCCGAAGGAAGCTGAAGAGTATTTAACATGTCTTCTGAAAAGTTAACATCAAAGGTATTCTTATTGATGGTAATATGGATATTAACCTCATGCTGCAAATCATAATATTTACGAGGACGACCTCTCAAGATTTTCTTATAAGAAGAGTTTAAAATACCTATTTCTTCCATAGCACGCAAGTGTTCTATGATGGCCTTTTGTCCAATGTCCAATTCATTGGATATTTCACTGACAAACATCGGCTCTTCCCTCAATAGATTTATAATATCCCTTCTAGTTTTACAACCCATTACATCAAGTATATCTTCTTTATCAATATCTCCTAATTGGTCGTTATAGTTTCCTCTAATTTCAATGTGGCCATTAGAAGAATTGACATTACTGTTTTTTTTAATGTCATTTGTGTTAGTCATGATTATACATTATGTCGCTACTTTATATAAAATTAATTGTTTTTGTTACCATATGTAAGAAAACTTTTTTTTGATTAAACAAGGCCAATTTATTAATAAATAACAAAATAGACTGTTAATAAAAAAGCATGCATGATAAAGTTATTTAAAATAAAATTAAATATTTAAAAAAATTTTTTATTTAAATAAAGAGCATGCAGAAGATTTAAATAAATTTTTTCTAACTTCAACTTAGCGAAAACTTTATATAACTTTTTGTTACTATAATAATGTAAGAGAAAGATAACTTTTTGTTACTTTAATATTTGGTTTAGAAAAACTTGATGTAATAACTCAGATATGATGAACCATTTTCCTATATGTCCATAAATTCCCAAAAACCAATATTAAATAACTTAAAGAAGCTATTCTCTTCATAGAGTTATTACAAAGTTTTTCAAAAATAACCTGAAAGGTGTCCATATGACTGACGAAAAAAAGAGTGAAACTGAAGTTGAAACAAAAGATCTTCAACAACAATACGATGAGCTTCTTGAAGAAGTTGCTCTGAAAGATGAAGAAATCGAAAAACTCAAAGAGGATCTTGAAAAACAGGAAAGTGAAACTCAGGAATATATTTCACTAGCCCAAAGACTTCAAGCAGATTTTGAAAATTTCAAAAAAATCACTGCCAAACAAAACAAGGAAATCATAAAATTTGCTAATGAAAATATTATAAAAGAGTTTTTAGACTGTTATGAAGATTTCGGTAGAGCTTTAAATGTTGAAAATGATGAAAACTTAAGAGAGGGTATAGAACTTACCTATAACAAATTCAAAGATATTTTAACAAAAGAGGGTGTTGAAGAAATCCCCGCCAAAGGTGAGAAATTTGACTTGAACAAACACGAAGCACTAATGGTTCAAGCATCCGATGATGTTGAAAACGGATATGTTATAGACGAGTTAATGAAAGGATACATGTACAAAGACAAAGTTCTAAAATACTCTAAAGTCATTGTTTGTAAAAAATAAAATTACGTTTATTAAATAATATATAATTAAAAATTGGTGATAATTATGTCTGATACAAAAAAAGAAAAAATAATTGGAATTGATTTAGGTACAAGTAACTCAGCAGCATCCGTACTTGTAGGAGGTAAACCAACCACAATCCCTTCAGCTGAAGGAGCAAGTCAATACGGTAAATCCTTCCCAAGTTATGTTGCATTTACTGAAGACGGTCAAATGTTAGTTGGAGAACCTGCAAGAAGACAAGCAGTTACCAACCCAGAAAACACTATCAGTGCAATCAAAAGAAGTATGGGTACAGATCACAAAGTAACTGTAAACGGAAAACAATATTCCCCACAAGAAATTTCCGCATTCATCTTACAAAAAATTAAAAAAGATGCAGAATCATTCTTAGGCGAACCAATCGAAAAAGCTGTAATTACCGTACCTGCATACTTTGACGATAACCAAAGGACTGCAACAAAAGATGCAGGAACTATTGCGGGTCTTGATGTAGTAAGACTTGTGAACGAACCAACCGCAGCAAGCCTTGCATATGGTCTTGACAAATCTGATGAAGATGACATGAACATTATGGTTTACGATTTAGGTGGAGGTACCCTGGATGTAACCATCATGGAATTCGGTGGAGGAGTATTTGAAGTAAGATCAACCAGCGGAGACACCCAACTTGGCGGTACCGATATGGATAACGTATTAATCAAATACTTAGCTGAACAATTCAAAGAAAAAGAAGGCATTGATTTAATGGATAATGACCAAGCAGTTCAAAGATTAAGAGAAGCTGCTGAAAAGGCAAAAATCGAATTATCCACCACTACAACAACTGAAGTTAACTTACCATTCATTGCAATGGGAAGTGATGGAACTCCTAAAAACTTAATTGACACCATATCAAGAGCTAAATTAGAAGAACTCGTCGATTCAATTGTAGAAAAATCAGGTAAACCAATGCAACAAGCATTAGATGATGCTAAAATGAGCAAATCTGAAATTGATAAAATCATCCTGGTTGGTGGACCTACCAGAATGCCAATCGTGCAAAAATTCGTGGAAAAATTCATAGGTAAACCAGTGGAACGTGGTATTGACCCAATGGAATGTGTATCCATGGGTGCAGCTATTCAAGGAGGAGTATTGGCTGGTGAAATTAAAGACATCGTTCTTTTAGACGTGACTCCATTATCATTAGGTATTGAAACCTTAGGTGGAGTATCAACCACTTTAATCGAAAGAAACACTACTATCCCTGCCAAGAAAAGTCAGGTATTCTCCACTGCTGCAGATAACCAACCGTCTGTAGACATCAATGTTCTACAAGGGGAAAGAAAAATGGCTGCAGACAACACTTCACTTGGACGCTTCCAACTTGTAGGAATCGCACCTGCACCAAGAGGAGTACCACAGATTGAAGTAACTTTCGATATTGACGCTAACGGTATCATTAATGTAACTGCTAAAGATAAAGGAACAGGTAAAGAACAAGCAATTACCATTACTTCCTCAACAAAATTATCCGATGAAGAAATCGAACAAAAAATTAAAGAAGCAGAAATGAATGCTGAAGCAGATGCAAAAAGACAAGAAGAAATTGAAATCAGAAACAACGCAGACTCCTTAATTTACACTTCAGAAAAAACCTTAGACGACCTCAAAGATCAAGTATCTGAAGATGAAAAATCAAAAGTCGAAGGCCTTGTAGCTGAATTAAGAGAACTTATAGCTGGCGATGACATTGATGCCATTAAAGCAAAGTCTGATGAATTATCCAATGTAATTCAAGAAATTGGTGCTAAAATCTACCAACAAGCACAAGCAGAAGCACAAGCCCAACAACAAGCTGAAGCTGACCCTAATGCAGGTGCTCAAGACAACGACGATGATGACACAATTGACGCAGACTATGAAGTAAAAGACTAGAATTAATAATAAAGTTTTATTATATTGTTGGTAAATATATTAAAATCAGAAATCAGAATCAATCAATAAACTAACAATAGATAAAACTATTATTTTTTCTATCTATTTTTTTTAAAATTATTTTTAAGGTGTATAAATGGCAGACAAGCGAGATTATTATGATGTTCTTGGAGTAGATAAAACTGCGGATGAAAAGACAATTAAAAAAGCTTATCGTAAATTAGCCAGAAAATACCATCCAGACGTTTGTGATGAGCCAGATGCTGAAGATAAGTTTAAAGAAGTTAGTGAAGCTTATGCTGTCTTGTCTGATGAAGAAAAACGTCAAAGATATGATCAATTCGGTCATGCTGGAATGGATGGATTTACTGCTGAAGACTTCTATCAAAACGTGAACTTTGATGACATATTCCAAGGATTCGATATTGGAAACATATTTGAAATGTTCGGTTTTGGTGGAGCAGGAGGTCGCAGCCGTGGAAGAACAGGTCCTCAAAGAGGTTCAGACATTTATACTGAAGTTCCAATTACTTTAGAGGAAGCGTTTGAAGGTTGTGACAAAGAAATAAAGATAACAAGAAGCGAATTATGTCCAACATGTAACGGATCCAAATCCAAACCAGGTTCAGACCCTAAAACATGCCCAACATGTGGAGGAACAGGGCAAATTAAAGAGGTCAGCAACACTATCTTAGGACAAATGGTCAATGTAAGGCCATGTAGAGAATGTGGCGGAACCGGTAAAATAATTACAGACCCATGTGAAGACTGCCATGGTAAGGGAAACAAAAGAAAAACTAAAACAATTAAAATCGAAATCCCCGAAGGAGTTGATGAAGGTAACCACCTAAGAGTTTCCGGCGAAGGAAACTGCGGTGAAGCGCCAGGCCTTGAAGGAGATTTAATTGTTACAGTCCACATAAAAAGAAATAAACAATTCGCCCGTGAAGGCGATCATATTTATTTGGAACAGCAAATCAGTTTCCCGCAAGCAGCACTTGGTGATTTGATTAGTATTCCAACAATTGAAGGAAAAAAAATTGAGTTTAAAATACCTGCAGGAACACAAAGCGGAACCGTATTCAAACTAAGAGGACAAGGTATGAACTCCGTTAGACATAACAGCAGAGGAAACATGTATGTTACAACAACAGTTGTCGTTCCTAAAAAATTAAACTCAAAACAAAAGAAAATACTAAACGAATTTGCTGAAGTCAGCGGAGATGAAATTAAACATGTTGAAAAGGGACTCTTCGACAGAGTCAAAGACGCAATGAAATAAGTTAGCCATGTGCTAATTTATTTTTTTCATATTTTTAGAAAACCATTACCAAAAACCATGCCTTAAATTAAAAGTAGGCATCAAAAAATAAACACTTACTTATTTTTATTGAATTAAATTTAGAGAAAAATTAATAAAACAAGATTATTATTTCTAAAATAATATTGAATAACTATTGCATGTATATATCAAACACTATTTTTTATGATAGTTTAAAAAAAGAAAAAGATTAGTGAGAAATTAATCCCACTATTTGATTGTTATTTTTACGTTTTTAGTAGCACTCTCGTAGGTGTTGTCACCAGCATAACTAATTACAGAAGCAAATTTGCCTTTTTTGGTTATTTTGAGGCTGAAAGTTACTTGTCCTTTAGCGTTGGTTTTACCGGTGTATGTTTTACCGTTGATTTTCATAGTAACTTTTAAACCACTTCTCAAGTGTGCTTTACCGTCATAGGATGAACCTACAATTGTAGATAAAGTTACTGTGTATTTTTTGGTTTTTGCAGTAGCCTTATATGATTTTGCACTTGCTTTGATTGTGATTGGTTTTTTCTCTAAATCAATACATACTACAGCAAAGGTGCTGGTGTAGTTTTCGTTTCCACCAAAGGAGAATGCCAATGTGTATCTTCCAGCTCTTACCATGTTCAGGTTGTATGGATCGAAACTACCGTTTTCGTAGGTTGTTCTGTTGTAAATTTTGTTGTTTACAGCAAATTGAACAAGAACATTACTAATCGGCTTACCGTTAACGTCGAGTAATTGATTAGCATATTTTATACCTTGCTCTCCAGCTTTAGTATCTACAGCATATCCGTTTATAGTAAGACCATTATCTACGAAATTGGATTCTATTTGAACAACGGTTGGAGGAAGGAGGTTTTTAAATGTGAACTCCGCACTGGAAGCATAGAAATAACTGTCTCCATCATAGGATAGCTCAATTGTTCCTTCGGATAAATTGGTAATTGTGAAAGTACCGTTTTCATCTGTTGTTACAGTAGCGTTAGTACCGTTAATAACACAGTTTACAACATCATTTGGAATAACATTTCCTTCACTGTCTTTTAAAACACCAGTGATATTAAATCCGCCTGAAATTTCAGTGATAGTAATTACAGTGTTTAATTTATCTAAAACAGGAGTGTTATTGTAAACTTCTGAATTGCTTGCATTAGCAACACCTTCATCACCAAGATATTTTGTACCAATTAATGAATTGTCATGAACTAAAGCTTTGGTATCTCTAACATCTACAGGATATTTACCGGTAGTAGTGACATCATTGTTGATGATAGTAGAAGTACCGTTAACAACTTTAATACCTATTGTTTCTACACCAAATGCTTCCAAAATGGATTCATCTCCAATGTTTGAACCATCTGCAAAGATTGTGTTATTATCGATAGTTACTGTGCTTCCTCTGTAAGCAATACCTGTGGTATAATTGCCTTTTAAGAATAATTTATTTTGAGCCATGACTGCTTCAACGTCACCAATAGACATGCCGAATACATTGTATGCGTTACCAGTAATGTTGTTACCAGTGTAATTAGCACTGACATTTTGACCGTTCATACCAGAATAAATACCATAAGCAGTAGTAGGAGCTTTAACATCAATAACATTGTCTTCTACAACACCGGAAGCCGGACCTTCAATATCAATACCATCAGCATAATAAGTACCATTTGAAACAATATTGTTTGACCTGATTATGAAATCATCACCAGACAAAATAATACCATAAATGTAACTGTTACCATTAGCATTAATGTTATTATTAGTAATTACAGCACCGTTAGATTCAGAGACATCTACAGCATAAATAGTATCATAACTACCTACAGAATCACCGTAAGTAACATTTACGTTATTACCATCAAATACAACATTATCAGAATATCTAACCACAATACCTTCACTAACAGGATTACTTACCCAGTTACCAGATCCAGCAGGTTCTTCAGCCCAACCGACAGGAACAGAAACTAAATCCAAAGTGAAATTGTTATTAGCAACAATAGCACCATCAGTTCCGGAAATGAAAAGAGCATTATTAACACCAGTACCTTGAGTAGCACCTTCATAATCAATATTATTATCTGTAACAGTTAAACCGTCAAGAACACCAGCATAAATAGCATAAGAATTCTTATCAGCATTAGCAACAACATTAATAAAGTTATTTTCCACAACAGCATCATCGACACCAGTTAAGAAAACACCAGTACCCGGAGTAGCAATAATGTTATTATCAATAGTAACATTACCAGTCATTGCAAAAATACCCCTAGCAGCAACACCAAATGATTCTGAAATAGTTTCATTACCCTCTTCAGAAGAAATTAAAACAATACGATTTTCAGTAACATTTAAAACACCAGTTCTAGCAGCAAGACCAGTGGTATAATTACCATCAAGATTAATATAGTTTTTCACAACATGGGATTCAACATCACCTAAAGAGAAACCAAATACATTGTATGCATTACCAGTAATATTATTACCAGTGTAATTAGCACTGACATTTTGACCGTTCATACCAGAATAAATACCAT
>CAZQWN010000003.1:0-19370 GCA_964596915.1 uncultured Methanobrevibacter sp. | reverse complement strand
AATACCATAAATGTAACTGTTACCATTAGCATTAATGTTATTATTAGTAATTACAAGATTATTTCCAGAGACATCTACAGCATAAATAGTATCCCAATCACCACTGGAATTAGAACAATAAATAGTTACATTATTGCTATCGAAAATAACACCTTCAGAATCTTTAACAACAATTCCTTCACTTACAGGACTGCTTACCCAATTACCACTGCCTGCAGGTTCTTCAGCCCAACCGACAGGAACAGAAACTAACTCTGCAATGAACTTATTATTAGAAATTATAGCATTTCTTGAAGATTGTATACGAACCACATTATTTTGATAATATCCATTGGTCTTACCACTATATAAAATAGTGGAATCGATTAAAACAAAATTATCAGAATACAATACCTGAATAGGAATAGCGCCCGCACCATTTTGATCATCTGTAAATACAATTGAAACTTCAGATACTGTTACATTATCCACATAATCACTTTCATTTCCTGCAACAAAAATAGAAGAGTAACCAGTTTCTTGAAGAATAGTAAAGTTTTTTAAGATAACATTGCTGGAATAAATTTCAAAATCAGGATTGTTGAAAATACCTCCATTCAATGTAATAGGACGTTCAACAGTTAAATTCAAATTTTCAAAAGTGCCATTAAATATTAATTCATCTGCGGTTACATTTTCATATATTTGACCTGATTCACCAATATACTGATTAATATTTGAATTGTCAATATAAACCTTTTCAGATGAAACGCCACTTTCATTATCACCTACTGCTTGAGTATCTTGCTCAACAGCAAGTGGTTCATCAATTGATATTTCATTATCAACTGCTACAACATCAGTACCATTATCTGCAGCAAATGTAGCCCCCGCAGATAACATTACGAAGCATAACAGGATTAATGAAATAAATAAAGTTTTTGTCTTAATTATTACACCTCATTAATAATATATTAAATTCGAATAGTCTAATAAATTGAAAAATAAATGACTATTGATTAATAATTTATCTTAAAATTATTTAAATTTTATTAAAAAAAGATTGAAAAAAAATAAAATAGAGGTCAAAGCCCCTTATTTTTTAATTGTTAATGTAGTTTTAACTGTACATCCACTATATGTAGAAGATACTGTATGTTTACCCACTTTTAAATTTTTAAGTGTTAAAGTGGCAATGCCCTTGTTATTGGTTTTTGCAGTGTATTTTTTATTATCAACTTTAAAGGCAACTTTCTTATTTTTTAATATTTTTCCTTTATTGTTTACTACTTTTACAGTGTATTTTACAGTTTTTGCTTTCTTTTTAGAAAGGTTTTTAGCAATTACAGTAGGTTTGAAAGTAATCTTGTTGGATACCTTTTTAAGACCGCATGTAGCTGTAATTGTATATGAACCGGCAGCCAATTTAACCTTATAAGATGCATAGCCGTTTTTATCGGAATTGATAGTTTTACTTTTTCCGTTAACTTTGAAGGTTACTGCTTTTCCCATAATTGGCAGGTTAGTGTTTGCATCCATAATTCTGATTTTATAAGTTACTGTATTTCCATAGTATACTGTATAAGCCTTGTTTCCAGAAATGGTTACTTTTTCAACCACATTTAATACGGAAGTTGTGTTAGCATCATTGTAATTATCTACAGCGTTAACTTCAGAAGTTATTACATGATTACCAATTTCCAAACTTTCAGGAACTTTATATGATAATGTTGCCATACCATTTTTATCGGTGACATTTTCCCCAATAGGAGTTGCCCTGCCTGCAGAGTTTACTCTACTGAATTGAATATTGGCATTAGATATAGGATTTCCAAATTCATCTAAAACTTTTGCAACAAAAGTTCCATACTCTCCCTGCTCTATTGAAACATCATCGACATCAATTACAATATTACCATTAGTTATTGTGAATTTTAATTTAGATGTAACAACTTTATAATTCTCATTTGAAAATTTAGCTTCAAATATATATTGTGCAGGCATGAAAGAACTGTCAAATTTATAATTTGCAGTTGCAATACCATTTGAAACTTTAGACTGGGCAAATAAAATGCCATCAGTATCATAGAATTTTACAATAGCACCATCCATACTCTTATCAAATGTTACTGTGAATACACCAGTTCCCATATATGGAACATTAATAGCTTCTACAGATAATGGTTCCACCACATATACAAAATTATCAGAAACATTATTTCCTTTAGAAGTGTTTACAGCATTATTTCCAAATCCTTTTTCACATTTAAGATAATTATCAGCAATGACATTTGAAATAGCCACATCATCAACTAAAATAGAATATCCTTTAGTAGATGAAACGTTGTTATTTCTAATCTTGTTGTTTGTTGAATTTGCCTTAAGATAAATTCCTGCATTGCCAGATCCAAGAGAGTCTAAGTTTTTAAATGTGAGTGCATCACCATTACCTTTAGATTCTATTAAATTTTCATTAAATTCATTATTTACTCCATTGGAAATTAAAATACCGTAAACGTCTTTTCCTTCACCAACAATAGTATTGCTTTCAATGATATTGTCATTAGATGAAATTAAATCAATTCCATATACTATATCAGAGTTTAAGTTTAATTTGTTATTTTTAATTGTAGATTTATGAGACATTTCTAATGTAATTCCATAACTGACAGGAGATTTTAAACTGATTACATTATCATTTAAGATAGTATCTTCACAAGAGCTGCCAACAATCATGCCTGTTGTGAAATATGGTCCTTCAAGAGCAATCTCATTTTCTTCAAATACATTATTGGAAGCGCCTTGACCTGCAGGAGCAGTGTGACCAGTATTATATCCTAAAACGCCCATTCCATAAATGTAATTATCTTTAGCTTTGATGAAAATTTTATTGTTAGATACAGTGTTATTGTGGCTGTTGAAGTAAATATCAATACCAACCAATGAATTTGTAGAGTTGTCTTCACCTGTTGTTGCATGTACTGAATCTAATTTGGAGGTAACATTAACATCATTTCCAGAAATTAAATTGTTAGATGAGTATAATAATAAAATTCCGTAAGTCTGATAAATTTCAGAAATGACATGTGCATCACCCATACTGTATCCAGTTCCGTCAATAGTCAACTCATTGCCGTCAATACAATAAGTCTTACCGTCAATAACAAGTTCATTACCATCAATACAGTATGTTCTGCCGTCAATAGTCAACTCATTGCCGTCAATACAATAAGAGTTACCGTCAATAACAAGTTCATTACCATCAATACAATAATAAGACTTGCCATCAATATAAAGCTCATTACCATCAATACAATAAGTCTTACCGTCAATAACAAGTTCATTACCATCAATACAGTAAGATTTACCATCTATAAACAACTCATTACCGTCAATACAATATTGTTTTCCATCAATTGTGATTTCATTACCGTCAATACATTTTTCAGGTGAGAATGAATAAACTTCACCAGTACCAATTGTTTTAATTGTATTGTTTACAAATGTACAATTTTCAGAAGCATATGAAAGTAGGGTAAATGTTAAAAAATCACCTTCAGAAGCCAACCGGTTATTCCATACATCCACATCAGTTGATTCTAAAACATAAATAGCATAAGCTGCTTTGGAATCGCTGACAGCAATGTTATTGTTAACAATTCTAACACCCGGAGCTTGGTTTGTGAAAATACCCCATGCATTAACTCTGTTTGCTTCTTTGTTAATAATTGTTAAGTTTTCAATGAATACATTTCCAGATGTTACTTTAAATGTGGAATTGTAAAATATTGGATTCTTACCAGTGATTTTAACAGATTTTGTTACATAAATTACTTTATCATTAAATGTTCCATCAAAATACAATATATCTCCATCATTAACATTAGATGTTAAACCACCATTATCATTAATATAAGTTCCAATATTGGATGGAGTAACTGTTATTGTAATACCATTAAAAATATATGTCGGTTTTGAAGTATCAACAATACCTGCTGGAGTTTTAATACCCTTTCCATGGACAATATTGGATTTAATGTCAATAACGGAAGTAGATTCCTTAACTCCACTTGCATCAATAGCTATATCATTACCAGTATTTATTGTATTTTTGATTACAGTAACATTTGAAGGCATTCTTCTTGAACTTAACTGCTCAATTAAAATACCAACACCGGATACTGAAGTAATATTATTGTTTTCTACTAAAAGACCTGAGCCTTCATCTTTTTCATAAATACCGGAACCTGACACTGTATAAACAGTATTGCTTCTAATTATAACATTAGAACCTCCAGCTTTAATACCTCTACCTACTTTAGTAACATTAACCCAATTGTTTTCAACAACTGAACCGTCAATAGCTGAGATACCTGCACCTGATGAAATTATTTTAGATCCAATAATTTTATTGTTTGTTATAGTAGAGAAATAAGCACCAACAATACCATATTCACCACCTGTTTCAACTCCAAGATGACTATAGTCTGCACCTGTAATGTTAATTATAGTATTGCTGTCAATGATATTTCCAGAACCTGCAGTGGAAATACCCCTATAACCACGGAGAACAGTATTTGATTTAATAGTGTTATTGTTACCCATTACCTGAATATTATAGCTCCAGGAAGTAGGTAAAATCTCTTCATTGCATTTAACAGTATTATTATAAATCACGTTAAAATTGGAAAGACCACCTTTATTGTCTCCACCAGAATAACTTGATAAATATATGCCATTGGCATCATCCACTACAACATTATTGTCAGCTATATAATTATAATGAGAGCCACTAACAATTAAAGCAGGGGTAGATCTAGTACCATGACCATATGTTACCCCATAAGATTTTAAATCATTGCCAGTCACATTATTATAATTAGCACCATTAATTAGTGAAATTGGATATGAAGATGCACCTTTATTTACAATAGTACAATCCTTAACTGTACAATAACTTGCAGAATTTAATATTATACCCGGTTTTTGATCTGCCGTATTAACAATATTTAAACTAGAAACAGTACTTCCAGATGCACCGCTAAATAAAGTAATTACGGATTTTTCCAATTTATTTGAAGAAGTACCGACAATATTTACAGGTTTAGTAAACTTAAATGATAAACCGGATATGGAACCATCCAAATAAATAGTGTCTCCGGATTCCACAGTTGATTCTATAAGATTCCCATTATTATCAAAATATTTAGAATAACTACTTTGAGTTATTGTATGAGAATTTGATTCCAAATTATCATCAATTGAATTAGCAGATATTTCTAAAATATCGGAATTAGCCTTATCATCAGTTACATTACTATCATCAGCCGCACTAACTGCAGATAATGACAATAAAACTAACAATAATAAAACTAAAATGTTAATTTTTTTAACCATTATTATACCTCATCATTTTAAATTTAAAAAATTATTAAAAGTTTTTATTAAATCAAACTTTAAAAATTTTCTATTATATTATTACATATGATAAAATATAATATTTAAAAATAACTAAAAATAAAAAAAAGTTGATGATTAAATTAATAATCATCATATTCGTCATCCTTGTTGTTTCTTATATATCCAACCAGGAATATTGCAATTAAGATAATTACTGCAATAATTACAAATATAGGCATGCTTGATTCAGTTGAACTTGCAGATTTGGATGCAGACTTATCAGAAAGCTCATAAGCTTTTGCACCACCAGCACTATCCCCTCCAGATGAAGCATCCTGAGAGCTTTGTGAATCTGCTGCAGATTTAGCATCACCAGTTGTAGACGGGTCTTCACCGACTGCAGTTTGACCACCGGAATTGGATCCGTCTGATTGAGATTGTTGGGAAGTGCTGTTTGATAGCTGATTTGCTTTTTGTTGGCCATCATCACCATCACCAGTATTTCCATCCTTATTACCTTGATTTCCTTGTTTATTCAAATCTTCATCCATTTGATATAATGGATCAGTATTTGTTGCCTGAGCAAGAATTTCTGCGAATTTTTGCTTTTGTGCAGGAGTCAAAGAACTTAACTGAATGATTTTTGCATTCCATGCTAGATTTTTACATGTGTGGTGACAACATGCTACACCGTAATCAATAACACTTTTCATATATGCATCAACCAATTTCTGAACTGTTGCTGCATCTCCGTCCCAAAGTCCTTGTTCAGCCATATATATCTGCCAGCCAGCCATGGATTGTGCCGCAGGAGCTAAAGTAGCATCATTAGCACCATCAAGTGCTTCAAGATTACGTTGAGCCAATTGATCTCCCAATTCCTTGTTGAGTTTTTCTCCACTTAAAACGAGAGATCCATACATGTTTTGCATATTTGACGCAAGTGCATTCATACCACCTGCAGTTTTGGACAATACTCCATAATATTTAGGGTTCAACAATTTGCTACGAATTTCGAAATCAATTTCCTCTTCATAGGTTCTTGAAATGTAATTGTTTTTATTCCTGATATCAAAGAATGCAGTATCCGGTTTGTCTTTACCTGACTGCTCCTTCAATATATTTGCAGCATTGTATAAACCACCGAACCAGTCATAGTAGTCATCGGAATCGAAGAGCCTCCATGAACTGTCAAAGTTTTGTGTAATCACATCAACTTTTTCAAGCAAATATTTATAGTTCTCTTTTTCGTTTTTAACAACAATATTTCCTTTTTCATCCAAGGTCCATGAATAAGATACCTTACTTAAATAAATATCCATCGCATATTCATTTACAGATGAAATGTTCCAGTCTGCAGTATTCGGTAATAGATTTGACATACCGGTTCCTTCCAATACATTACCCGGAAGACCAAATAATCTATCCAAAGTAGGATTTTCAGCATAATGTTTGATAACATAATTGTTGGTTTCATCCTCACCGGTTGCATTTACAGCCAAATTAACTGCAGTCAGCATCCAAGTAATCCAGTCCTTGTTGTTTGTAACCATACTTGCAAATACATCAATCCTAGGTCTGTTTACAACAGAACCGTTATTTAAAGTTATGTTTAAATCACTTAATGGAAGTTGCTCAACGCCGAGCACTTTTCCATTGTCCGCCCAAACCGGTTTACAACCTAAAAGATATAGGAATTCAGCTACGCCAATACCTTCGGTTCTGGATATTTCTGTACCCCATAAGATTAATGAAGTCAACTCCGGCCATTTACCATGTTGTTCATAGTAATTAGCTAAAAGCATGTCAACGATTTTAACAGCAGACTCAAACGCCGCTGGAGATGGCATTCTTGTAGGATCAGAAGCGTAACCGTCGAATCCCGTAGGTATTGAATCACCATATGATGGATCAGCGAATAAACCGGATTTTACATAACGTCCAGATAATGCAAGAAAGATTGCATTCCATTCATTGTTAGCCTGAATATTGGCTATAATGTCTTCGCAATAAAGAGTTGAATTGTATAATGCAGTGCCCTGCTCAATTCCGAATTTCTCGTTGAGGTCTTTGGCAGAACTTCCGTTGACCAATGAATTTGAATAATTCATCAGGAATGCCTTTATGGCCTTTACTTCATTTGTGTACTTGAAGTCCTTTTGCATATCATTGTAAAAGCTCAATCCTTTCAGTTTAGGATAGAGGAACTCAACTAATTGGTCATAGATTTTTGTCTGAGATGTTACGATTGTAACTACCTCCTCAGCCAATTCATAGCCTTCCAATACTTTACCTAAAGTATGAAGACCGTAAGTGTTGAAATCTTCTTCCATATCATCCAGATAGTGATGCAAATCATCTATATATTTTTGGAATGTTTCGTTTTTGGATGAGAAGTTTCTGAAACCTAACTCAGGAGCCAAATTTATAATCATTTCCTTATACTCCTCTGCATTGGAAGTTACATTAAGGCTCAATTGTTCCTTATAGTAATTAATGTAATTTTTCAAGGTAGTATAATTACCATATAACTCAGATGAAACCATTGCAGGAGTCATGTGAGTAATCAATAATGCTGAACTTCTGTCACGTGCAACCATCGCTTCACCAGGGTTGGAAACAATATAAGGATAGATTGTAGGTATCAATGTCAACTCAAAAGTCCAATCTCCAGGAAATGCCCCCAGGTTTACGCCGGGCAACCATTCCAATGTTCCGTGAGTACCCATACTTATTATAGCATTTATTTCTGCAGTTTTTTCCATCCACTTGTAGAATGAAACATACTGTTGGTGCGGAGGAATAACTAAACTGTGATAATCCTGAACTTCTTCCCATCCCCTACTAGGTTGGAAAGTGATAAATACATTACCGAACCAAACACCGGGAATTACAATATACTTGTTTTTATAAACCATTGCAGGACCTAAACCGTCACCCCAATAGCCTGTAAGGTTGTTGAATAATGAATCCCTAATGTCTGAAGTTAAATATTCAAAGTCCTTAAGTGATATCAATTGATGATGTGCCATCAAGTCATCCCAATTTTCTTCAACATATTTTTCAAGCAGACCTGAAGCCCAGGAACCCTTATTGTTCATGTCAAAAATGATTCTGGTCAAATTGTATAATGAAACCAAATGAGTGAATGATCCGTTGATTTGGTAATCCTTCTCAGAGTTAATAATAAACTGATAAATGTCATTATAGCAGTTAGAATACTCTACTGAACCTCCAATGTCATAACCTTGAGCATATAATTGAAGCAGCAAATCATAAGCACTAGTAAATACATCCAAATATGAAGCACCAATTTCTGCTTTACCCGGCGGATAGTTATAAAGCATGATTGCAACTTTCTTATCTGAATTATTCAAGTCATGTAAATCAGCCCATTTGCAGTTTAACTGAACCATCTTGTCTACACCGTCCTGAATAACATGAGAGTTACCGAAACTGTCAACCCAAGACAATGCCACCTGACCGAATACGCCTTCAAAACTAGGATATGTAACCATATAAGTCCATTCAACCTGTGCACCCAATTCAGAGTTATAACTGTATTCGGATATTTCCACAATACCTTTCAATACATGCAAATCAATATCTGTCAAATCAGGCTCTGCAGTACCGTTAGCATAGTCTAAAGACCAGCTGCACAATGAATTTACAGCAGATATGCCCACTTCTGAGAGATTATTAATCTTATTCAATATTGAAGACATAGGTGGTTGGGTTCCTGTTTTAAATACATTGAAAGCAGGCCTTCCGTTAGCCTCATAACCTCTGATTAATGCGTCAGATACCTCTTCCCCACCATAGTAGGAAGCGATAGCTATGAACGATTTTGTCGGATTGAATTTAGCGACATAATCTCTTTCAAACTTCTTAAACAATGCTGTTGGATCTAAAGTTTCAGTCAACCAGACAACATAGTTTTCTGTCATCCAATTCAAACTACCGTCTGAACTATGGGTATAACCTGGATTTTCACGAATCCAGCTGTTGATTAAATTACCTTCAGGAACCAGAGTGTACAATCCCAAATCAGGATGGTAAAATCCGCATTCAGGAGACATCAATGGAGCGTTGTTCTCATCAAGTGTAGGATCTGCATATTTGGAGGGGCTGATTAAGTAACGAACATAATCTAGATAATTTTTCATATTGCTTTGTAGAATATCAGATTCTGCAATGTCCCTTGCCTGGAAATAAGAACCTATATATGTATTTTCAATAGTGTCATACGTATTGTTCTCAGGAGAAGCTCCAACAATATGCAAACCTGTATTATTCAAGATCTGTTGTGAGAATACACTGAATGTGTAAGCGACATTATATCTTGCATTTGCAGGTGACTTTGCAAGGAGCTCTTTCAAGTATTGACCTGTAAGAACACTGTATGCGGATTCTGAAAACATGTCAATGTGCATGAACTGAGCATATTCGACCAGCCATGCTCTGGATTTGTCGAAATCAGTTGTACTGATGTAAGCCACCCTTCTAGACATGTTCATAAGCACGTCCACTTTTTCATTGTGGGAGTTATAGTCAACAAGCAACAGAATGTCCGGAATGAACATTATGTCACTAATGGTTACAGTGCCGCTGTTTTTAGTGAAATCTATAACATCCAACTTTTGGGTTTCATAAGTGGAATAACTTACTTCCAGATAATATTTGGCGGAACCCAAGTTTTTAATTGCAACATTACCTTTTGAATCGGTAGTGTGAGTTGAAATCAGCTTATGGTTAGAGTCATATACTTTTACGGTAGCTCCCGCTACAGTAAATCCGTCCTCATCCCAGGTACTGGAATTTTCATTGTACGAATCCCTTACATCCACAATATTAATTACGTTATTATTTGCGGATAAAACTGAATCATCCGAAAGTTGAAGTTGACTTACATCATCTTGCGACGTTATTTCATCCAGTTCGATTGGAGCACTTATTGCCTCAGATATAGTTTCATTATCTCCTGCAAAAACACTGCTTACAGAAAATAGAAGCAATATAGAAATCAATAATGCAAATACTATTCGATTATTTAACTTTACCGTATTTTCACCTCCTTTTAATCTATTAAACTTGAATAATAGTAAAAGAATTACTATAAGTTTAATTTAGATTTGAAAACATATAAAAGTTGCTGAATTTATGAAAAATTTATAACTTTTAAAAAAAAAAGGTAATAACAAATAATATACATTTAAATACTAAAAAGTATAATTAAAGTTTGCTATTATAATGAGGTGATAATATGCACAAGAGTAAAATAGGTATAATTATATTATCTATAATCTTAGTCGGAATGGTTATCCCAGCAGGGTTTTCCACTAGCGATAGCCAAGTCGTGATAACTTACGGTGAAACCACTCACCACAATGCAGATTATAAGAATACTGTAGATGACTTTTTTGAACAACAAGCTCACGTTGACATGTACAAAATTACATCAAAGATAATTACCGCTGAAGAAGTGAATAAGGTTTCAAGCTCAATTACCGGAAAAACTTATTCTTCCAATCAAATATTTTCATCAGCTCTTGTTGATTTAAATGAAAACGACAATCTCGAGGTTAGCGTAGACAAATCCAAAATCACTACAATTACCGGAGACATGTATATTTCAGCTTTAAAATCAGCAGGAATTACCGCAGGACACGTTTATGTAACAAGCCCCGTGACTGCAACCGGTGAATCTGCGCTTGCAGGAATCATGAACTCCTATGAAGAAGTGACAAATGTTGAAATTCCGGAAACCGTTAAAGAAGCGGCTAACAAGGAAATTTACACACAATCAGAAATTGTTCAAAATTCAAATGTGAGTGCTGAGGAAATATCCGATTTAGTTGACGATGTAAAAGAGACAGTCAAAGAAGAAAATGTTACAGATCACCAAACTATTGTAAATATTATTAATAATTACACAGTTGTAAACAACATTAACATTACAAACAGTGATATTGAAAACCTCGCATCAAGTATTGAACAAACACAGAACGTTCAAGGAGACGTTAACAGCTATTCCACTGAAGTATCAGACGTTTTCAATAATACCACTGATACAAATTCTGTTAAAGGATTATTCGACGGACTATTCAATTAAATAGTCCCACCTTCTTTTTTTAAGACCCGATAATTTGCAAAAAATTAATTAATCTTTTTTTCAAAAAATTATATTAACAAATTATTTTTGAGAGTTTTTTAATGAAATGGAAAATCGGCAATGTTAAAATAGACAATCAGGTTGTTCTGGCACCTATGGCAGGAATATGTGATTCTGCATTTAGAAGAATTGTAAAATCCATGGGCTGTGGACTGATTGAAACAGAAATGGTTTCAGATAAGGCCGTAATGTATCATGACCACAAAACCAAGAAAATGCTTTACATGACCGAAGAGGAACGGCCAATTTCCCAGCAGATTTTTGGAGCAGAGGCAGAATCATTCAAGATTGCTTCAAGATTCGTTTATGAATACATGAAACCCGACATTATTGACATTAACATGGGTTGTCCCGTGAGAAAAGTTGCCGTAAAAAGCGGAGCCGGAAGCGCACTTTTAAAAGACCCTGAAAAGGCCCGAAAAATAATTGAAACCGTTGTTGATACAGTGCCCCTACCCGTTACCGTTAAAATCAGAAGCGGATGGGATAAAAACAATATCAATGCCATTGAAATAGCAAAAATTGTTGAAGATGCAGGAGCCTCTGCCATTGCAGTTCATCCAAGAACCAAGGAAGACAGATATGATATTCCCGCAGACTGGTCATTGATTAAACAGATTAAGGACGAGCTTTCAATACCAGTTATCGGCAACGGAGACATTTGGACCTGTTATGATGCCAAAAGAATGCTTGACGAGACCGGCTGTGACGCCATAATGATTGGAAGGGCAATCCGAGGAAATCCCTGGCTTGTAAAACAATGTATTGACTATATTGATAACGGAATTGAACCTGAAAGAATTGGTGCCCATGAAAAAATAGCTATGGCAAAAAAGCATGCGAACCTGCTTGTTGAGCTGAAAGGTGAAGAAATAGCGATTCCTGAAATGAGAAGCCACGCCGCATACTATATGAAAAACCTTCCCGGAAGCTATGAAATCAAGCCTCGCCTTTTTAAAATGAATACTAAAAAGGAATTGTATGACTTGCTGGACGAATATCTGACATCATACGAAAACCATCGAAAACAAGCAAGCACTTTTTCTTAAGTCTGAATGTTTAAATGTTGCAACTGTCAACATATTAATATGGAACAGAAAATCATCCTATTTAAAATCAGTCTAATATTTTTCTGATGAAAATCTGTGAAGTTAATGCAAACGATGCAGAAACACAAACAAACGATATTTTAATTGAACCACCCACCCTAAAAGAGGGTGGGGATTCCTGAATTTCACTTAATAAGGTTAATTAAGTATTTTCAGGCTATCCCCGATAAATTTAATGTTATAATAATCATATTAGGGGTCTTTTTTCATTGCAGTTGATTTCTGGAACCATCTGATTGGAAATTACGGTTTCAGTTTAGTGAACGCAACATAATCATTAATATATATGTTATAATACTGATGTTTAACGCCATCCCCCATTTGGTTTTTAATTACAAAAATTAAAAAATATTAATCCTCGTTAGAACATTAGTTAAAATGGATTATGTTGCCTTTTAAAATTTTTTGCAATGAATGTAGAGAAATAAATTCATCTTTTCCCAACACAATATTTTTAATTTATCAGAAAGAAATAGTAAACTATTGAACATGGAGATGAAAAATTTGAAAAAAATAACAATTCTTTTAATATTAATGACAGCACTCCTATCCATCAGTGCAGTTTCCGCCGGAAACTTCACATCACTGCAAGATGACATAGAAGACAGTGATGATAGTATTGTACTAACTCAGGATTACACATTCGATAATTCGACAGATGAAGATTATTATAGTGGAATTGAGATTGAAAAAGTAAATTTTAGTTTAAACGGTAACGGACATACAATTGACGGGAAATCTCAAGCAAAAATATTCGACATTTCAGGATATAACATCACCATATCCAACCTTAAACTGATTAATGCTAACTGTGATGACGAGGGAGGGGCGATAAGCTCCAGGGGAAATATTACACTAGTCAATATAACCTTTGAAAATAATCATGCAAAGGATGGTGGTGCAATATTTTCTAGCGGAAATGTCAATATCATCAACTCAACATTCATTGCAAATAGCGCCAACATAGGAGGAGCATTGAAAACAGCCACATCTGCAACGATTACAGGATGCACATTTAAAGATTTCACAGACATAACCTTTTCCATAATATATGCTGAAAAGCAATCAAACTTGTTAATTGAAAATTCATTCTTTTTGAATTCACAGGCAAAATATGCCACAGCAGTATACAGTGCAGGAAATGCCCTAATTAAAAAATCTATTTTTAAAAACCTTCATTCAAATGAAACTGGAGGTGCAATTGCATTTAAAGAGGGAACTAATCTTGTAATAGATTCCTCCACATTCGAGAACACAACATCAGTTAAAAATGCTGGAGCAATCTTTTTAGATGGTGAAGATGGAGGAACCAAAGTGACAGCGACAATTAACAACAATAAATTCATCGGCACGTATGGGGATTTTGGAGGAGCAATTCTTAACTTAGGTAAGAA
The DNA here is from genome assembly GCA_964596915.1 of uncultured Methanobrevibacter sp. Classification (GTDB taxonomy): domain Archaea; phylum Methanobacteriota; class Methanobacteria; order Methanobacteriales; family Methanobacteriaceae; genus Methanocatella. Next base: position 5,316 of record CAZQWN010000003.1, on the reverse strand, counting down.
TATAGTCATTTACAACAACAGCTTTGAAAAATGCATGTCCCTCTACGATGGCGGAGCAATTTTCATGTCACAGTCAAAAAACGCAACCCTCATTGGAAATAACTTTACTGACAATGTGATATTAAATGAGGGCGATGGCACCGCAATATACCTATTCGAAACAAAACCGACAATAAGGCAAAACTTATTCCAAAACAATAAAGACAACGCAGTTTATGCCTATTCCTGCAGAAACGTTACTGTCGACAAATCAACTTTCATAAACAATACCATAGCCGTTTATGGAGTTTTTTCCAACATAACTATTGAAAACTGCACTTTATTTAATGATAAATTATCCCTAAACAACACTGATTATGCAACAATCGTTGAAGAGAAAGGCATACAACTTAAAATCATCAACAATAGCATTGATATAGCGAACCTTCCAGCCAAATTCGATTTACGTGACTGGGGATGGGTTACACCTGTTAAAAATCAAGGCGCAATGGGCGCATGCTGGACTTTTGGGACAATAGGTGCTCTTGAATCTGCATTGTTAAAGGCAACCGGAATAACATATGACCTTTCCGAAAACAATCTTCAAAATAATATGGTTAAATTTTCAAAATATGGCAGTGAAACATTATTTGAAGGAGGAACTCAGGAACAGGGATTAATTTATCTTTTATCTTGGAGAGGAGTAATACCTACAAAATATGATACTTTTGATGAACTGGGTAAGATTTCACCCACAATAGCAACAAACGAAAGTTTCCACATCCAAGATGCAATAATACTATTTGACGGTACAATTTACACAACCAAAGAGGATATTAAAAAGACAATATTGAAATATGGTGCTTTAACAACTTCTTATAGTCATGATGACGAATATTATAATGAAAAAACCTTTGCATACTATAATTATGAGTCAGATACAGCAGATCATGCAATCACAGTTGTGGGATGGGACGATAACTATCCTGCAAGCAATTTTAAAGAAACACCCCCTGGAAATGGAGCATTCATTATCAAAAACAGTTGGGGTACCGGTTTTGGAGATAAAGGATACATGTACATCTCATACTACGACATAAGTTTTTCTTCAATGATTAATGGAATTGCATACATCATAGAAAACACGGAAAATTACACTAAAAATTATCAAACCGACCTTGGAGGAGACATATCATTTTATGAAAATGAACAAACACCCCTTAAATACCAAAATAATTACGAATCCATAGGAAATGATTTGATAAGTGGAGTTGGAACATATTTCTCAAAAGAAGACAACAAATATACCCTTGAGATATACGTAAATGGAGAACTAAAACATCAGGAAAACGGCACAAAACCTTACAACGGTTACCATACCATAAAACTGTCAAAAGAAATTCCAATTTCAAAAGGGGACAATGTATCTGTAGTGATGATTAAAAATGTCGCACCACTAATAGAAAAATCCATGCAACATTTCTCTAAAAATACCTCCTTTTTGACAAATAATAATAAAACTGAAGATCTGGCTGAAAAAAATAAAACAGTATCATTAAAAATGTATACCAAAGATTTGCCGGCACATTGTGATAGTAAATTTGTCAATATGACAGTTGATAAATCCGGCTTTATCAAAGGTGCTTTAGTTAACAGTTTTGAGAATACAATTGCTAATGCAACAGTTACATATAAAATCAATACCATTCAGGCAAACACTACAACTGATAAAAATGGACAATTCATAATTTACATAACATCCAATGCATTAGTTGAAATTGCCTATGCTGGTGACGATTACATCTTGCCAACTAATGTAACAATCAATTTCCCTGGCGTTGATTCTGCAAGAGATTCAACAGCATTTGTTTCAAACGACTTTAAACAATATGCATGCGACTACAATGCAGGAGAAAGAGGAAAATACTTCACTTTCCAACTTGCTGATGGTAAAGGCAATCCTATCACAAACAAAACTATATTCATCGGTTATAATGGTGTTACATATAACAGAACAACTGATGAAAAAGGATTTGCAACTGTACAAATCAACTTGAAAAATGCAGGCCAATACACCATTACAATGGTATTCTTAGGTGATGAAAACTACAATGCAACCATGGCAGTTCACAAAATTGTAATTAATAAGAAAAAAACATCAATCACTGCTGCCGCTAAAACATTCAAGGCAAAATCAAAAACCAAAAAATACACCGTGACCCTGAAAACAATAAAGGGCTCATCTGTAAACGGAAAAAAATACCTTAAAGCAGGAAAAAAAGTTACCCTAAAAATTAATGGAAAAACCTACACCGCAAAAACAAACGCTAAAGGCAAGGCAACTTTCAGTATTAAATTGACCAAAAAAGGAAAATACAAAGCTACCATTAAATATGCCGGTGACAACACCTATGAAAAATCAAGCAAAACTGTAAAAATTACAATCAAAAAGTGAGATTAACTTCTCACTCACATTTTTTTAACCTAATCATCCAATTTAATGAAATTTAAATTTAAAATATATGTTAATTTTCTAAAAGCAAAAAAATCACATCAATTGAAAGCAACAAATGAAAAAATAGCCAATAATTAATATTCATGGCCTGTTAAGAGTAACCCACCTTCTGTTTAATAGCATTCGTCTTAGCGAGCTACCTTGCCTCATACAGGTTGTCATCGGCATCTTTGCTCTTGCATCCTATGGAATGGCCGTTTCACCGCTTCTTTTAATGTCCTCAATTAAATATCATCGTCTACCATTAAAAGCCGTGTCGTTTCTGCTCCAGAGTCATGCCTCTCAGCATACGTCTTTCAACGCCATAGTTCTGTACTGATGGGCGGAGTTTCCTTAGTTTGAAAAAACCAGCAGCTATCTTTAACTTGCCATGAAAAATATTAATTAAAAGTAGCAGGGCCTAGATTTGAACTAGGGATCTCAGGGTTATGAGCCCTGCGGGATCACCAGACTACCCCACCCTGCTATATAACAAAAATAGTATACAACTAATACTAATTATGATTTAGATAATATATAAACCTTTCTATAAAATAAAAAAAATCAAAGAAAATAAATCATTTATTTTCTAATGACTCAATTCTTTTATCCAAATCACCAATTCTGTCCTCAGTAACCTTTTGGAATTCCTCTGATGATTTTTTAAATTCTTTGAAACTTTTATCCAATTCATCTACACTGGAAGTAGTTTCGCTGAATTTACTTTCAAGCTCTTCCAAATCATATGTAGTAGCTAAAGACCAATCTTTAATTAACTGATCGCTTTTTGCATCGAAAAATGCATCAAGCTTATTGGAAAATGCATCATTGCTAAGTGAAGACATGTCAATGTCACTTAACTTGATTTTGATTCTTTTGCCCATTGATTCGGAACCTTCTTTTTTAGAGCCTTCCTCTTTAGTTAAATCATAGCCAGATTTATCTCCTGATCCGCCTAAAATCTCATTCACATGAGCATCAGCACTGGTTGGTACATAACTACGTAACTTGTTCATAGTAGCAGGATTATTCAATAAATAATAATAAACTAAAATCACAATTGCAACTATTAAAATAATTACTGCAACTGCTTCCATAGCATCCATATTACCACCTATTTATTCATTTTTTTAAGTTTTTTCTCTTTTTCTTCGATTTCTTTAAGCATTTTTTCTAATTTTCTTTGTTCAGTTTCAGCTTCAAGTCTGGCTAATCTTTCATTTATTTCAGAGTGTAAGTAACCGACATTGCTTCTCACTTCAGTTGTGGATTGCCTGATAGCTGAAAGACTGTCCTGTTGCTCTTGTGGTAATGGGATTGGATTATCCATTAATCTTTTAGATTCAATGTCTTTTTCCACCATGGACATTTTTTTAAGTTCAATTTCTTTTTCAATCATTAAAATTGAATTTTTAGATTGAGCAACTTTTCTCCATTGGAAAACAACAATAATTAATACAATCGCAACAATAACCAAAATGATTAATAGAAACATTTGGTCAGGTATTGTAGGAACATCCATATAATAACCTCCAACTTATATATAAACTTGTTTTACAATAAATATTATATAAACTTTATCAATTATATAATTAATTATTTAACCAAGAAGGTAAAAATTTATGATGGAATCTTATATACAAGCCGGCAAACTGGCTTCTAAAATTCGTAGTGAAGCTTCCAAGATGATAACTGATGGAGCTTTGGTTTTAGATTTAGTAACTTATGTAGAAAGTGAGATTTTAAAAAACGGTGCTGAAATAGCATTCCCATGTAACGTGTCAATCAATGAATTTGCAGCACACTACACTTCACCTGCAGGAGATGAAACTCGATTTAAAGCAGGAGATATGGTGAAATTGGATTTGGGAGCAATGATAGATGGTTACATTGCAGACACTGCAATAACAGTTACTGCAAGCGGAAACATTGATGAAAACTACACTCAGGATGAAATAAATTTACATGAAGAAATAATCGAAGCATCAGCTGCAGGTCTTGAAGCGGCAATTGCAACCGCAAGAGCAGGAGTTGAAGTTTCAAAAATTGGTGCTGCAGTTCACGAAGCAATTTCAGAATACGGCCTAAACCCAATATTCAACCTAACCGGACACAGTTTAGAGCAAAATAACTTACATGCAGGAATATCCGTTCCAAATTATGACAATAACGACAACTACATTTTAAAAGAAGGACAAGCAGTAGCAATCGAACCGTTTGCAACCAACGGAGAAGGTATTGTTAATGATGCACCTGGACACTACATTTTCTCATATAGGGCAAACAAGCCATTCAGAATGAAAAGCACACAAAGAGTATTGAAGCATATCCAACACAACCACAGATATGTGCCGTTTTCAGGAAGATGGATTACTGACGAGTTTGGAGAAAGAAAAGGATCTATTGCCCTTAAACAGTTATCAGAAGCTATGGCAATCTATCCATATGCTCCGCTTCGCGAGAAAAAGGACTGCTTTGTAAGTCAAAAAGAGCATACATTAATCATTGAAAAAGAAGGTTGTACAGTTACAACTATTTAGAAGAGACATTATCTCTTCAATTTACTATTTTTATCTAATTAAAAAAAAAGAAAAAAAAGAAAGAAGATTAGTATATAGCAGGGATTTTAACTCCCATTTTAGCTCTTCTTTCACGTTCTGCAGTGTTTTTGTCCTTTTTACCTTTAGCTAATTTTTCAAGTAAAGGAAGACCCGGTTTTACATCATCCATTGGTTTGGTTTCGATTAAACCAGCGTCAACAGCAGCTTTAAATACAGAGTCACCATCATCAGTTCTGGTTAAAACAGTAGACCATCCGTCAGGAGATCCTACAGAACCGGTTG
>CAZQWN010000002.1:0-77437 GCA_964596915.1 uncultured Methanobrevibacter sp. | reverse complement strand
GACTCATAATATGTTATTTATCATTCAAAGTATTTATATTTAATCTTTATATATGCATACTAAAAATTCATCTACGACTTAAAGAAGTCATAGTATTCTTTTCACATTTTGATAAACTTCCAATCAGGAAAGCATATAAATTTGAAATAAATATTAAAATAATAGCTATTCCTACCACGAATACTATTATTATTTTTAATATTTCATTTTTATTTAATTTAATATTTTGCTTGAAATATTCACGATTTTGCAATTATTGAAACATGGAAACTGATTAGTGAAATAATCATCAAATCACTTGCAAAATAAAGTCATGCCTGTAATATTGCAAAACAAGTTATTTAATATGAATAAGATTATATGAAGGGATTATTCTCCCAATTGGTTCATTAATAAGATGAGTTAGCCGTGAATTTGCATAAACAAAAATTAAATCATAAAACGATTTTATCAATTCAACATGCCTTTTTGTAATTTCCACATTACATTTTATGAAATTTAATTTAAGTGTATATTAATGTCAGAACGATTGAAATGACAATTATGATAAACAACACGACTACAACTGACTGATATTTCATTTTACGATTTCTATAGATTAAAATTAACAGAACAATGCATAAAATTATGTTAATGATATCAAGTGCATCCATTGTAACATCACCTTTCAAGGAGCTTTGAGATAATATTGAAAACATAATGTGACTGTCTTTTTTTGCTAGGATATGTCTTGGCAAACAGCTTCATCAACTCAGAAATATTATTTTCAGGATTTTGCCTAACTAATTCTTCAGCAATGTTTTGCAAACTTTTGGGAGGAATTGTAGAATCCCAAACATCCATAAAAACTTTTTTAATCCTTCTTGTTGTCCTAGGGTCTTCAATCTGTTCAAAGCTAAACTCTTCAGACAATTGTTGTTTAACGTATTTTACATAATGGGTTTCATCAGCCTCATAAAGCTCGGAGACTTTAGACCCGAATTCGTCAAAATATTTGTGAACTTCTTTTAGAATGAATCTTCTCGGAACAAAATCAGGTTCCCTCGCTTCAGCTTCAATATCCTCCGGTTTTATCTTCAGATACATCTGACCATTATGAAAATGTTCTCCATTAATGACAACACCTTCAATAACCCGTCTGCCATTCTGCTTGAAGTAATCTTCATTGATTTGCTTTAACAATTCCTTAACCTTTTGAATTGCATCATACAATGTTGGAAATGAATCATCACAATCCAATCTATAGTTCTGCAGTTTGTGGTTGTTTGAACACCACCTTATTGAAAATGAATTTTCAAATGGATATTTTTCAATGGTGAAAATTGAGTCAGGAGTTTTGAAATTTTCCAAATCTGAATAACATTTAATGGAAATATAATTTAAGAATACATTATCAATAAAGGCCCCAATTAAACGAATGTCTATGTATGTATCCATATGAGCTATTTCATGCCTATTTAATATCCCATACAATTCGAACATTAATGTGTCCTCTGAATGAAAATTGCCTTCAAAAAAATCCTCAATAGCCTTTTTATCAATTAAATTATACATCTCAAGAATGCGTTCATCAGCTACAGCCTGACCCCTAGTTTTTGGAACTATTTCAAGCAAATCTCCCAATTCATCATTTAAACTGTAAACAATCAAGCAAGTTCCGTCAAGCTTTTCTTGACAGTGATAAATAATACTTTCCTCGTTTTCTTTTAGCCTATGCCTATCATCCCAATAATGAATTTTTGGAAATGACTGTACAAACTGTTCCGTATCATAACTTTTTCCACTTTTTTCTGTTATATGAATTATAACAAGAGATCCCAAGTACTTATTTGCTTTTCTACAAATATATCCTCTGATGAAATTTCCTTGTGGCGTTTTAGCTTCAAAATTTCTGAGGTGTTTAGGTTTTACCTTATTTTCAAAGTATTTTCTGCAAAATTTTTCTTTCATTTGTTAATCCCCATAGTGATAATTGAAAGTTAAAAAAGATTTTTTAACTTAAGATTAATTATAGACTTATATTAATAATAAAGTATTTAAAATAGTCAGTTTTAAATAAAAACAATTTTATGAACTCAAAACAATTTTACAGGACCATACAACATTTTGTTAAAAAAAGAAATTAATGAATAAAATACAGGGCAACTAACACATAATGCCAAACAATTGGATAATTACAAAAAAAGAGTCAATAAATACTATTTAAGACAAAAAAAATAAAATTAAGGATTGCATGCTTCATCAGCAGCGCCCATCACAACATTAATCTCATCAGAAATGTTTATCTCAGAAATTTTTTTTGAAGATTCATTTTTAGCATTATAATAAGCCTGAGCATAATTCATTGTAACGAACATAACATCCTTAAAATCAATTATGAAATCCTCTGCAGGTAATTTGTTTAGAATTTCTATTAATTCCACAGCAATTTCACTTGTCTCCAAGTGCGTACCAAATTCAGCACCGACATTAATCATCATAATTTTCACCTACATCAATATTTACAATTCATGATAAATATAAATTGCAACTTGCGAGTAAAAACAGTACAGAAATTTCATTTTGATGTAACATGAAATACTTAAAAAAAAAGATTAGGAAAAAGTGAATTTCCCTATTTTTTTACTTTCACGCTTTTTTTGACAGTATCCTTTCCATAGGTGGCCTGATAGATTATTTTTTTACCCACTTTGAGTTTTTTAAGAACTGCTTTTTTGACAGTTACTTTTGCAACCCCATTCTTGTTTGTTTTGGCTGTGTATTTTTTGCCGTTGAACTTGAAGGTGACTTTTTTACTTTTAAGGTATTTACCATTGACTTTTTTAAGTGTTGCTGTTAAAACAAGTTTTTTGGCAGATTTTTTAACCTTTACCGTCTTAAGTGACACCACATGTGTAACAGTCAAAGTTTTTGTAATGCTTTTATCGGATGCTGTTGTGGTAATCTTATATGTTCCCGGAGCATTAGTGACCCTGTAAGTTGCCACACCTTTTGCATTTGTAATTGCATTACCCACCTGCTTATTACTTAATTTAAAGACTACTTTGATGTTTTGGGAAGGGTTTCCGTTACTGTCAAGGATTTTTACTGAAAATGTTTTTCCAGCATTGTACAATACCTTAACGTTGCTTGCTGTAATTTTAGATACAGGTATATGAGATATTCCTGTTGTAAATCCTTCATAGAGGTCATTACCCAAATATTGGAATGTGAATTCATAGTTTCAGTTTTTATATTGTGACAAATCAATTGTAGCAATACCATTTATGATTTCTACAATGCTAACTTTGATTCCATCAACAAATACCCCCACACTACCTGTTGCATCTTCCGGAAATTTCAATGCGATAATTCCATTATCATCAAGCTCCAAATCATCCGGAACCTCAACAACTTTCGGATTAATGTAAACGGCATATTTTATTGGAAGGTATTTGTTTTGAGCATCATCCCAATAATTAAAGACATTGGCATCGAAACTGTCTCCATAGTACTGGAAAGAAATGCTGTGGTCTCTTGCTGTAAGGTTTTCGGTCGAGAATGTGTAGTCTATTTTTCCATTAACGATATCCTGTACTCTGCGAGGTCTGGCATCCATGAAAATCACAATGCTTCCTTCACTGTTTCCAAGATCCATTTGGATTCTTAAATCATCCCCAACAGAGATGTTTTTAAGAATGTTCACGTTCGGAATTACGCTGAATGTCTTTTCAGCAGAGCGTGTGCGGTATATTGAATCACCGATAAACTGTATGAACACTTTATATTTTCCAATATTCGGATTTTCCATTGTATATGATGCTTTGCCGTTTTTAACACTTGCGTTGGTTAAAAACTCATCGTTTACATATATTGAAACGACACCCTTGGTGTTTTGCAGAAGGGAAATGTCTATTTTTTCATTTTCACCAAGTGTGATATCTGAAACTGCAATGCTTATTTCAGGGTCGAGTTTATTTACAGAAAATGTCCTGTTGAGAGCCGTTTTCTGGTATTTGACGTCACCTGAAAATAATATTTAAAAATGATGGAAAAATTAATCCGGCGATTATAATAACACCTATTTTTTCCAGTTATAATCCTAAAACATCACGGTCAGGGTCTGCATTTTTGAACAGATTAATTTTTGTATCGCTTCTCCAGGTTGATTTCAGAAGGCCCGTATAAATTACACCCAAATCTTCATCTGAAAAGCCATCCAAATAGTAGATTTTACCTTTTTCACCTACATTGACCAAAAATCTGATTAGATGCCTGTAAACTATGACTGAGTGAGGGTTATACACCACAATATCATCGGAGATGTATTCCACAAGCATTTCCAGCTCAAAAAAACCAGGTTTGATTACTTCCACATTGCAATTTGGAAACTTTTCAGAAATAATTGTCTCATAATCCACATCATCACCTATTAAAAAATTTAACTCAGCAAATATTAAAAATTATCCCCAACTCTAAAAATGACTTGAAATAAAACTTTTGTTAATACTATTAAAAATTGATTTAACTTATTAAAAATGTTTAGATTTAAAACTCACTAATTTATAAATCATTAAAATAAATATAACCAACACAAATTAAATTTTTGAGGTTATAATATGAATAAAAAAGATTTTAAAATTAGGTCAAGCATCATCAAGGAAACCTTCCATGATGACAGAAGAATAGTTGCGGCAGTAACAGCAGAGGAATTGAACATTGACAATGATATTCACCACGAAGGTGATTTTTTCATCACTTCCGAAGGAGAAATAATTGATCTGGAATTTCAGACTGTTGATTTCACCGAATATGAGCTTGTAAAGTATATTGAACTTGCAGAACATCTATATGAAAAATACGGCAAAAAAGTTTCAATTTACATAATATGTCCCAATGAAATTAACGTGTACGTTAAAGAGGAAGAAATATTATCCGATTCAGAATTTGCCATTAAACTTGCATGTTCACAAATCGATTCCTGTGAAATCATTTTAGACGGCATTAAAGATAAAATCAAATCTGGAGAAATGCTTGATGAAAATGATTTGAACAATCTCCGCCATCTCCAGGTATGGTGTGATAAAAGCAAACGGAATTATTACAGACTGGAATACTTTAAAATAGTTAACAGATATCACTATTAATTATTTATTCCATTTAAGAATTGTTTTTCCAAATTTTGAAATAGAGTCTTTGTCAAATGCTTCCTTTAAGTCATTTAAGGAATTTATTTCACAAACATTGGTGATTAACTTTTCAAGGTATTCAAATAGATTCGGATTTTTGGCAAGAATTCCAACCACTCCAATAAAATCTTCCCTTTCAGACCGGCTGTTTCCCTGAACGGTCAACCCTTTCTCCAGAATCATCCGAGTATTTATTGGAATTGCATATTCACTTACACCGAACAGGTTTATAGTCCCCTGAGGATTTATCAAATCTATTATCTGCTCGATTGCTGATTGGGATGCACTTGAACCGACACATTCAAATGCATGGTCAACTGCCAAATCATTCGGCACATCATGTATCCTATAGATTTCATCTGCAAATGAGAACAAATTGAGATTTTCCTGATGTTTACCAAAAACAATCACCTTAGATTCAGGACACATTTCTTTTAAAATCAGAGCAGTGATATAACCGAGATTGCCATCACCCCAAACACCTAATCTGTTTTTAGGAGTAATAGCCATTTCATTAAATTTGGAAATGCCCTGATAAGCGACACTAATCAATTCTATAAATGCTGAAACATAATTATTGAAATCATCCGGAAGTTTAACCACCCTATCAGATTCTAATTTAATCAAATCTGAAGTGAATCCATCAAATCCACTTCCCCTGAACTTTGAGTTATAGGAATAGTTAGCCCTGCACACATCCTCTCCTTTAGGTGTGTTTGGAATCATCACTACCTTGTCGCCGGATTTGAAATTGCCTTCACCGTCAAAAACAACTTCACCGATTCCTTCATGGATTAATGCCATAGGCAATTTCTTATCCAAAATTTCAGCAGGTCTTGAGCCCTGATAGTATCTCTGGTCGGCCTGGCAAATTGACAGATAAGTCGGCCTTACTACAACACCGTCGAGTTCAATCTCATCTATTGACTCTTCAAAGAATTTTGGAGATTTTAATCTGTAGACAATATTAATCATTTCTATCCTCAAGTATGGTATTTGCTAATTTTAAATCATAAGGGTATGTGATTTTAATATTTGTCACTTCACCCTCAACGAGATATACATCTTCGTCTTTAAGTGTGAAAATTTTACATGCATCTGTTAGAATATTGCTTTCAGCTTCTGTTAAACTGGTGATTAAATTGAAAAGTTTCTTTATATTGAAGCTCTGTGGAGTTTGGCCCTGGTAATAATAATCCCTCACAGGGATACTTTCAATTGTCCTTGCATTGATGCTTTCAACAATGGTGTCTGTAGCAGGTACAACAGTGTCACATGCTCCGTATCTTTTTGCAGCCTCAATATTGTCTTCAATAATCCTGTGGGTTACAAATGGACGTACAGAATCATGAGTGATGATTATTGAATCATCATCAATCCCAAAATTCTCATCAATATAATTAATACTGTTGATTAATGTATCATTTCTGGTTTCTCCACCTTCAATAACAACAATATTTTCATTTTCACCAATATATTCACTAATTAAGTGAGTAGTATGGTTTATGAAGTTTTGAGGTGTTAAGACAATTATTTTATCAATTTTACTGTTGATTACAAATTTTTCTATAGTGTGAATGATTACAGGCTTATCCCCTAAATCCAAAAATTGTTTGGGAGTGTCTGTCCCTCCCATTCGAGATCCGATTCCACCTGCCAAAATAGCTGCAAAAATCATTTATTTTACTCCTTTTCAAATATTATCAAATAGTGAGATTTCACTTAATAACTTCCAACACAATTCCTCATTTAAATAAATTTTTTTAAATCCATGCTTATTAAATATTTCTTCCAGTTCTTCAGGAGCATATTTTATTTCAAATAGTGGTCCAAATGCCCATCAGATATGTCTGAATTCGATGATTGCAATCCTTCCATCAGTTTAAGTAGTGTCAACAATTTTTCGATTACAACATCAATATTTCCTGCGGGCCTTACATCCATGACCCACGTTAAGCATGAAAACCAAATCAATCGCATTATCATCAATTTGAGGAATGTCATTGATGTCTGCATTGATATTTACCAAGTTTTCAAAATCATGTTCCATTTAATACTCTTCAAACCCTTTTATAGAAACATCTTATTTATCTACAGCATAAGCCATTCATTCAGGAAGGCAATCTTGAAGTGCTTTGATTGCAATGTGGCCGTCACCACAGCCAGCATCGATAAAAACATTATTACCATTAAAGAAATAAAGAATAACATTAATTATTCTTTTTGAAACATAATTAAATAGTGAGATTTGCCCTCAGGAATATCTTCACCAATTTCTTCATTTAAATAAATTTTTTTAAGACCCTGTTTAGCGAAGAATTCTTCCAGTTCTTCCGGAGAACTCCTTACAGGTGTTGGAGGTCCTTTTGGAACATCCCATGCCTTATAATCCATAATGGCAATTTTACCCTCCTGCTTGATTATTCTTGCAAATTCAGTGATTGCTTCATCTATCTTTCTGGATGCCTTAAATCCATGGAATACGTTAACCATCAAAACAACATCTATTGATTCATCATCAACGCCTGGGATTCCTTCAGTGATGTCCGCTTCAATATTGATGAGATTTTCCACATTATTTTCCTTTTTATAAGTTTCCATATCCTCTATGGATGCATCATAAATATCTACCGCATAAACAGTGCCCTCAGGAAGGTATTCTTCAACCACCTTGATTGCATTGTGACCATCACCGCAGCCAGCATCCATGAAAACCTCATTACCCTTAAGATTCAATTCTCCCAAGATTTCATCAGAATCTAAAAACATTGCACTTGAAAAACCGTGTGCTCTGTGACCATTCATAAAATTCACCTAGATAATATTCTATCAAAAATAGTATATAATAATTGTCAAAATGATGTTTGTTAATATCGGTTAAAAATAGTTAAAAATAATAAAAAAAGTTATAAGAGGATTATTTTTTCCAAGTTTGTTTTACTCCTCTTCCTCTTTTACTACCAGGTTTAGTATAACTTCTTTTTTGTCTGGTTCTTCTGTTAGTTCCTTTAACTTTTGCCATATTTTCCCCTCCTTATATTTAATCATTACAAAATTAGAATTATCGTATAACAAAAAAATATATGTTTTAAAAGTATTTAAAGGTTTTCTTTAAGTGGTGTATTCTGCATTAATTTTAACATAATCGTAAGTTAAATCACAACCCCATGCAGTTGCCTCACCATCACCTAAATCCATATCGATATTGACAATTACATTTTTTGACTGCATGATTTTTTCAGCCCTTTCAAGATAAGGTGTGTCTTCAAATGCCAAAATTTCACCGTTTTTAACAAGATCAACTTCATCAGCATCATCAGCAATTGCAATTGTTACAATATCCGGATTTAAATCACATCCGGAATATCCTATTGCAGATACGATTCTTCCCCAATTAGGATCACCACCAAATACTGCAGATTTAAAAAGACTTGATGAAATTATAGATTTTGCTGCAAGTCTAGCATCGTTTAAATCTTTAGCACCGCAAACATTTGCTTCAATAAACTTGGTAGCCCCTTCACCATCCCGAGCCATTTTTTTAGCCAAGTCAATGCAAAGATAATTTAATGCTTCCTGGAAATTAGAATCAATATTGCCATCCTTTACGACTTCAACGCCTGATGCGCCATTTGCCATTAAAAGACAAGTATCATTTGTACTTTCATCACCATCAACGACAATCATGTTGAAACTAATATCTGCAGCCTGTTTTAATGCAGCATTAATTTCTTTTGAAGGAATTACTGCATCAGTTACAATAAATGACAACATAGTACCCATATTTGGAGCAATCATACCACTTCCTTTTGTAATTCCTGCAATTTTAACTACTTCGCCGGTAGTTAATGTTACTTCAACTGCACATTCCTTTGGAAAAGTGTCAGTTGTCATGATAGCTTTTGCGGCTGCAAGAGAATTTTCAGGCTGGTTGCCTAATTTGGAAATGGATTCATAAGCCACTTTGGAGATAATGTCAATTGGCATTTCACGACCGATTACACCGGTTGAAGATATTGCGATTTCCTCTTTAGGTATTTCTAAATCTTTTGAAAGCAATTCAACCAAAGTTTCACAGTCTTTAAACCCTTGATCGCCTGTAAAGCAATTAGCATTACCACTGTTTACAAAAACAGCAGAAACTTTTCCGTTTTTGAGCACATTTTTTGTATATTTGACTGGTGCTGCAGTAACTTTATTTGAAGTAAACACCCCTGAAGCATTACTGTTAGGGCAAAGAATAATACTTACCCCGTATTTACCTTCACGAGCACCAGATACCTTAAGATTTTCAATGACTGAAAATCCGCCTTCAATATTTTTTATAAAATCCATAATATCACTAAATTCAATTAATGTTCCAAACCGTCATCATAATAATATGGATTTTGTTCAGCACCCAATATTTCTGAAGACCGGTTTTCATTAAAATCAACCTCATCTGACTCATTAAATACAACAGTTTCCGTTTCATTTAGATGAGTTGTCATTTCCACTGTAACATTTTCCACATGAGTCTCATTACTTTCAGTAGCATTATTGCCATTTTCAAAACTCATCATAACCCCGATTCCAGCACCTATAATGAATGCAACAAGTACAAGAATCATCAACAATACAGTTTTGGGATTGCGTTTTTTAGGTTTTCTATTTCTATTCCAATTATCATTTCTACTACGATAAGTGTTCCTACCAGAGTTATTATTGTTCCTTTTAATTATATTAGTAGGTCTGCGATGTTGCTTAGCATCTCGACCGTTACCTCTTCTTAACACTCGCTTATCGTCTTTTTTTCTTCTCATAATATTTTCTCTTTTATTTCATCATGCAATAAATGCATATGCTAAAGCTAATATAATTCCAACAAATCCAAACATGCCCAATCCTAAAATAGACATGACATAAACAAATATGAATACGAAAGCAAAAACTCCAATCAATTTAGCCTTTTCATTTTCGACTAGGTTGATTAAAGTTCTTGAAAATTCGGATGGAATATTATAAGCATACAATCCATTAGCTAATTCAAAAACAACCAATGATAAAGGAGAGGTTGATTCTAAACTATCAACCAATTGTGCTCTCTCACCAGCCTCACGTCTGCTTCTGCCAACGCCTGCTCTAATTTTTGCACCATTATCAAGTGCAAACCATGCAGCATCAAGACCCGCACGAATAGCCAAATCCTTAGATGGGAATCTTGCAATGAAATCATCACCACCTTCCCTATAACCTTCCAATTCACCGTCACATTCTTTTTCAATGAAATTCTTTATTCCGGTCATAAGGTCAACAAGTTGATTTCTACCGTTTTTATCAATGAATTTAGTGGAATCAATTAAATCAATGAATAAATAATTTTCTAAGTTAACAGGATGAGACTCCTGTAGTAAAAATGGAGAATCAAAAACCAAAGCATATTCTCCGCCAAGTTTTGTAAATGCAATACCTGGAAAACTTCCAACATTCTGAGTATAATGAATAGCCCTTTCAATTGAAGCAGCTCCAGTCATTCCCACTGCTGAAACAACTTCAACGCCTTCAGATAATCCTATACCAATCAATTCAATAGCTACACGAATTGCATCATTTTTACTTAACATTCTTGCAACAAGTTCAGTAGCTGTTTTTTCGACGATCTCCCCATTTTCATTTTGGATAATCTTAACAAAAACATTAATTAGATTAGAGGGCTGCTTAAGCTCAATGTAGAAATAACGATCACTACCCATGATAATATTACTTACTAAAGCGTATTCCTCAACCCTGTTTTCTGCAGGAGTCAATTCATAAAAATCATAATCTTTAGGAATATTTTCTGCACCCACATCACGAATAAGATTTTCTAGGATTGAATCAGAAGTGATTTCCGCTTTATCCAACTCAAACAAAATTGTCTGAGTATAATTGAATAATTCAACATACTCAGTTTCGAGAGTATTGGTTGGAAAAAATTTTGTTCCAACAGCAATGGGATTAAGTTTTGTAGTCAACTTAATATAAGACTTAGTTAAAAAACTAGTCATCGAATGCATCTCCCTTTTCAAGAACTATTTCAAAATCGCCCGGTTTTTCTAAAAGCATATCCGGTTTAACTGATACGAATGGAAACTTCCAGGAACCGAGCCTGCCCGCTATGGTACTAGCAATGTTTCTTGAATTTCTTTTAATGAAAACTTCATCATGTGCGCTAACGCGAACCAAAATATTATACGGTGCGTTTTCAGTCACTTCATCTGCAAGCAGTATATTCAGTTCAAAATTACCCGGTTTTGTAAATAAATCGTTACGAACTGCAATCAAAGGTTTTTTCTCAAGACCTAACCTATCTGCAATGGTCACTGAAATATTACCTGCATTTTTTACAGCCAATTTATAATCTTTAGGATGAACCAATACAAAAATGACATAAGGAGCGGCAATTTCCACATCATCAACCATTTCTACAATCTTATTAAACATAGGTATTTTTGAGAATATACTTTCAAGCTTAGAATCAGCATTATTCTCATTATCAATACGTATAATAGCTTGTTTGGCAATATTTAGCGGAGAAATCTCCAATCCTTCCTTACCAGTATAAATTTCCCATTTTTTGAAGTTCAACTCTTTAATGATTTCCTCACAAATATGTTGCAATATATTTTTATCTTTTTTAGGCTTATTTGGTTTTCCAAATGTTAATCTGCCATTTTCTATTACAAATGGAATTCTAAATGAAGAAATATTTTTAAATTCAGCAGCATAATCTCTGAATTTATCATTAGATAATATTTTAGCCTTTTCACTAGTAGCTATATCTAAAATAAAATGATCAGCGTCGTTTCCTGCTGGAACCTCTTCGACATTTTCACTTTCCAACAATTTCAAATACTTCTGTTTATCATCAATATCATGACGAAGTGAAGCATCTGCAATAATGACAAATTCATCCTCACCTTCTTCTAATGCTTTAACCGCAGCAATAATATTAGCCATTTGAGGCTGGCCATTTTCATTTTTCACATAATAAGCTACATTAGAAGCATCAACGACAACTTTCATAATATCACCTAACTATATAATAAAATTAATGCAGTATAGTATATTAATTTTTTTAATATATAAATTTAATTTATAAGGAATTTCTAGGATATTTTCCAAACAATAATTTTTCTTCACCGACAGTGTTTAAAAATATCTCTATATCCCTGTCAGTGATGTTATAAACATTATATGAATTTTTATTTTTACCTCTTAACTTACACGAACATAATGACCCTGCATTAACAACAAGAGTATTGTTTATTTTCCAAATATTGGGGACATGCTTGTGCCCGGACAATACCAAATCAACTTCATGAGTTGTTAATGTATTCAGAACATCCCCCGCATCAGATAAGACATTACGTTCCCTTCCGGTTTGAGGAATAGGTATTACATGATGATGCAGTGCAACAATTGCAAAATGTTCTTGTATTACACACTCATCCAATTGATGTTCCAACCACATGTGCTGAGGAGTTCCAATATGACCTCTGCTTTCATCAGGAGAACTGCTGTCAAGACCAATGACAGTGAATTTTTCTCCTAAAGTTAATTTCCAACTTCTCTCACCTATCAGCTCTTCAAATGTCTGATATCCTAAATTACGGGAATCATGATTTCCAGGAATTGCAAATAATGGTGCTTCAAAAAGAGACAAATATCTGGTTGCCTGTTCAAACTCTGTATAATAACCATTATTGGTAAGGTCTCCTGTCAAAATAATCATGTCCGGCTGCAGTTGATTAATTTCAACCACTGCCTGCATAAATATTTCTTCATCAAAATCCGCGCTACTTACATGTAAATCGGATATATGTGCAATAAGTGTCATTTTATCTATTGATTTAATTTCATAATGGCTTCAGCTAAATCTCCTTTACATTCTTCAAGAGCCGCTCTTGCTTCATCTTCTGAAACGTTAGCACTGTTAGCTACCATTTCAATATCTTCATCAGGAATTTCAATTTCATACTCAAGTTCCACTTCACGAGCCTGACCTTCGATTTGATAGGTTTCCTGACCCATTACATTCATTAAACTTACACTAGGATTATCAATAACTAATTCTTTTTCATCGAAACGGATAATTACTTCACGGACACCTTCTAATTCTTCCATTTTCATGCCCATTTTTTTCATTTGCCTTTCCATTTGCTTCATTTGTTTTTTATTCATACCAGGTATCATAATAAATCCTCAATAAAATAACTATTTAAAGATATATTTTTAATTATTATTAAAAATTTGGTTGGACACTAAAAAAAATAACAAAATATGAATTAGTTTGTAAATCCATAACCTTCAGTTTCAAATACTTTTGCAACATCCTTCAAGACTTCAGGAATATTTATTTGCTGAGGACATTCTTCAATGCATGATTCACATTCTGAGCAATCAGAAGCTATTCCAACATCAGGAAGCTTTGAATAATTCAGATATGCATTTCCAAACTGTGTCCAGTCATCCTTTCCAAGCATCCTGTCCTTATTGTACAAGTCAAAAATTTTTGCAATGTCTATTTCCTCAGGACATGCGTCAACACAGTATCTGCATTTAGTACAGTCAACCGTAATGTTACTGTTAATTATTTCTGAAACCTCCTCAAGAAGTTTCAATTCATCACTACTTAACGGATCTGCAGTTTTAAATTCATGAATATTGTCTTCAAGCTGTTCCAGGTCACTTGCACCGGTTAAAACAACACATACATCATCAAGGTTTGCAACAAACCTCATAGCCCATGAAACAACAGACTTATCGGGGTCATGTTCCTTCATCAATTTTTCCGCATCTTCAGGAACATCTGCTAAAAATCCTCCTTTATATGGCTCCATAATCATTACTTGCTTATTGTATTTTCTTGCAACTTCCCAGCATTTTCTGGATTCGATTCCTTCATCATCCCAGTCAAGATAGTTTATCTGAAGCAATACGAATTCAAGTTCAGGATGTTCAAATAATATTTCCTCCAGGAATTCCGCATTTCCGTGAGTGGAGATTCCAATATGTTTGATATAACCTTCTTCTTTTTTCTTTTGGATAAAAGAGTACAAATCAACGTTTTTCCATGCAGTTTCTGTAAATCCGCTTACATTATGGAGCATGTAATAGTCAAAATAGTCAACACCGCAATTTTTAAGCTGCAGGGAAAAAATCGGTTCAAGCTGTGATTCTTCGGTGATGACGAATAACGGTAGTTTAGTAGATATTTTAAATGATTCACGAGGATATCTGTCAACGACACATCTTTTGAATGCATCCTCACCTATTCCTTCATGGTAGACGAATGCAGTGTCAAAATGATTGAAACCGGCACCCATAAATGTGTCCACCATCATATTGACCTGTTCATAGTCAATACTTTTAAAGTCATCTTCCTCCAAAATTGGAAGTCTCATCATTCCAAATCCTAAATTAGTCATATAATTCCCCCATAATTGTCTTTTCATCATTCAATAAGTTTTTAACATGCCTTGTTGAATAAGCTATTATTTTTTCCTTAACATTTAATCCAGTATCAATTTGACCATCATTATCAATGATATCAATTAAATTTCTTTTTAGATTTCCTGACATCGCATTAACATCCAGATAATTTAAAATGAAATTACATATATCAGTTATCTTTATTTGCAAATCATATAATTCCCGATTTTCATCTGTGACCTCTATGTTTTCACGGACAATATTGTTAACTACAATAAGTGTTGTCTTTTCATCTGAAGACAGGCCATTGCATTTTTTCTCAATTAATTTTATTGACTGCTTATTAAATTTATAAATTGATTTAAAGTTATTTTCCGTTTCGATTTCAACTGAATATGGTAAAAATTTATAATTGAATAAACTTACAACAATCACCCCTACAACTACCCATAACACTTTTAGCTCAATTGCCTCAGGGGGTTCGATATACATCAATGCGGACATGACCGACATTATTGTAGTGACGATAGCTAAAATCAGTTTATCTTCAAGTTTTAAAACCATTATCATCATACATACAACCATTACAACCATCATAATTACATAGAATGATATTGGAAGATAAGGTATTGCAATAATGAGTATCGTAAATATGAAAACTCCGATCAATGTCCCCTGTATACGGGTTCTAGCAGTGTATGCCAAATCGTTAATGTAAGGCATCATCAAAGAGATTGTAACAAAATACAACCATTTTGTGAAAGGCAAATTAAAGATTAATGTTAATAGCTGCCAAATAAATAATATAAATGCCATTTTAAATGCAAATGTGAATTTAACAGATTGGAAACTGAATTGCCTTTTAAGTATTGGTTTTAATAATGAAATTATTGTTTTTTTATCTGGAATGATTTTATTTTCTGTTAAGTCTTTATTAACTTCATTTGCAATGATTTCAAGATTCAGCAATACCAAATACATTTCATTGGTTTCAACTTCAATACCTTTAAAAATAGAATTAGAATCCATTTCTTTAATGTTTGATAGAATTTCCTTGATATATTTTAACTCATTTTCAGTTAAATCATAATCAGCAATAACTCTTCCAATGTATTGGAATGATTTTACCACATTTAAAACTGCCTGCTGAGTCCTAGTTGGGAAATACTTGTATTCAAACCTGTTATAAATGCTTAAATAAAATCCGTTAACAACTTTAAAATTATCAGTGAAAACATCATCGCCATGCAGTTTTGAATCAACGGCATTATTCAGTTCATCAATAAGCTTAGCAATAGTTGTTTTAGATAATTTATATTCTTTTTTCTTATTAACAATGATATTTAATCCCACAATAAAAATGGCACCGAATACCAATGATAAAAGTCTCATAGGCAACATTTCTAATGATACAGGAACTCCCACCATCATAAAATAACACATCAAATATGGCAAATAAACACTTGCACCAAAGAGATTGTATGATGTAAATGTAGTTGCAAACACTACAATAAATGTCAATATACAACCCCAAATTGTTAAAGGATTATTTAAATATGAAAAAAATCCCAAAACCAAAAGTAAAAACAATATTTTGATAAAAGAGGTTTTGGGCTTGAATGACAAATCATTACCCAAATTCATAAATGCTGCCATTATTATGGTAATGCCAATAACTGCATTTTTATTTCCAAAAACAATCATGTAAAAAAACATGAAAAAAATCATAGCAGCCATCATGATAATTTTTGGTTTTATGGATTTATTCATAATTTCACCAATAATTGAAAAATTTTTGTCAATAATATATTTAACTTATAAGTATAATAACTATTTCCATGAACAAAAAACGATGCAATTGGGCAACGGATGTAGAAGAAATTTACGTGAAATACCATGATGAGGAATGGGGAGTTCCTACACATGATGAAAGGGAACTTTTTGAATTTTTAGTGTTGGAATCCTTTCAGGCCGGCCTTTCATGGATAACAATATTAAAAAAACGTGAAAACTTCAAAAAGGCATTCGATAATTTTGACGTTGAAAAAGTTGCTGAATATGATGAATCTAAAGTAAATGAACTTAGAGAAAATTCCGGAATCATCCGCCACAAAGGAAAAATTGACGCTGCAATTAACAATGCTCAGATATTCATTGAAGTTCAAAAGGAGTGCGGAAGCTTTGATGAATACATCTGGGGATTTACTAACGGAAAAATAATAAAAGCAGAATATCTGACTGAATCAGATTTGTCAAAAAAAATTTCTAAAGATTTGAAAAAACGTGGAATGAAATTCGTCGGCCCGACAATTATCTATTCCTATCTTGAGGCCATTGGAATTATTGACAACCACCAGAATAATTGCTTTAAATATTGAACTAATCTTCCAATAAAATTATGTTTTTAGGATCAATTTTTAAAAATTGTGGAATTTCAAAGTCGTGAGCTCGAATCGGCTTTTCAAATTTCCACCACATGCCATTTGCCAAAGTTATTTCCCATTCAAAAGGCATTTCTAATTTTGTTGCATTTATAGTATCAACAGAGTTTACATCATCACTTTGAGCGGGAGAAAAATCATGAGCTCTTATTCCGATATGAGTAATATTGCTGGAAATTTTTTCAGATACTTCTAATGTAACTCCCCAGTCTAAGGCTTTAACATGATACTCATCAACAATTTCTATTTTAGAGATATTTTTACAACCGGTAAGTCGTGCAACCTGAACTTTTTTAGGATCCTCAAATAATTCATGAGTATTTCCCTTTGCAATGATTTTTCCTTCATCCAATACTAGAAGTTCATCACAAAACTGAAACGCCTCATCACGGTCATGAGTAACCAAAATAGACAAACCGTCAAAATCATTTAATAGATTTACAAGTTCAATACGCAACTGTTCCTTTAAATAGGTGTCCATTGCACTAAACGGTTCATCAAATAAAATTACATCTGGATTATAAGCCAATATACGTGCCAAAGCTACTCTTTGCTGCTGACCACCAGATAATTGGCGAGGATATCTTTTTTCTAGCCCATTAAGATGAAAACGTTTAATCATGTCAGATACTATTGTTTTATCATCATCTTTGGACAATCCAGCTGCAACATTTTCTTCTACAGTCATGTTAGGAAATAATGCGTAATTTTGAAATAAATAACCCACATTTCTATTTTGAGGTTTTAAATTAGTTTTTTTACTAGAATCAAAATAAATTACCTCATTACCCTCATTAAAGCTTATAAAACCATCATCTGGATCAACAATACCTGCAATGGACTTTAATGTCATACTTTTACCGCAGCCTGAAGGACCTAAAATACCCAAACACCCTCCATTTAATTCAAAATTAACATCCAAATCAAATTCTTTAAGCTTTTTTTGGATATCCACTTTAAGTAGTTTACTCATAATAATCATCCCAACTGCAATTATCTCCATTGCCTTTCTTTACGTATTGTAACAAAATCCATGACAAAAATAGCTATGAACGATATGATAACAATAACAATCACATAATCAAAGGCACTACCCATATTTCCCGCAGCTACTTCCGAATAAACTGCCATAGGGAGAGTTCTTGTTTGTCCTGCAATATTTCCTGCAAGCATTGCTGTTGCACCAAATTCGCCTAAACCTCTGGCAAATGCAAGAATTCCACCACTGATAATTCCCGGCAGTGCATTTGCAAATAAAATTTTCCAGAAAATTTTCCATTCAGACATTCCTAATGTACGTCCGGCATCCAATAAGTTTGAATCCACCTGTTCAAATGCTCCTCTTGCGGAACGATACATTAAAGGAAAAGACATTACCACCGCAGCAATAACTGTCGCTGACCATGAAAAAGCAATTTTTGTACTGAAAAAATCTATGAAAAACCTACCAATAGGCCCCCTAACACCAAAAATGTATAATAAAAAGAATCCCACTACAGTTGGAGGCAATACAATCGGCAGTGTGAAAATTCCATCGAGAACTATCTTTATTGAATCATTTTTAATCTTAATTAATCCCCATGCAACAATTAAACCTACAAAAAAAGTTATAAAAATTGACAAACTTGCCGTCTTCATTGAAATGAAAACCGGGGACCAATCCATCATATCATTATCTCCATTAATATCTAATTATCTATATGAACAATGCCATATTAAAATTTAATCATGAAAAAAATAAAAAAAAAGATTCATGAATAGAAAAATCTATTCATGGATAGTGAAACCGTATTCAACAAAGACATCTTTAGCTTCTTTGGTTTGCAAGAAGTCCATGAATGCTTGAGTAGCTTCAGAATCAGTTGAATTTTTAAGAACTGCGACAGGATAAATAACTGGAGTGTTTAAAGCACTGTCAGGAGCTTCGCAAACTACTTTTACATCATCAGGCATGGATTTGGCATCAGTAGCATATACAATACCACATTCAGCAGAACCTTGAGCTACTTGGTTTAATACTGCAGTTACATCAGTACCTAATGATAATTTTGATTCAACATCATCCCATACACCAGTGTTGTTTAATACTTCTTTAGCGTATTGACCTGCAGGTACAGATTCAGGATCACCTATAGCAATGTTACCACTTACATTTTTCAAGTCTTCGAATGAAGAGATATTGGAATTGGAATCAGCAGGAACAATCAAAACAACTTTGTTTTCTAAGAACTGAAGATTAGTGCTGTTGTCGACTAAATCTTCTTCAACCAAAGCGTTCATCTGTTTGTTCGCAGCAGACATGAACACATCGGCATCCAAACCATTTTCAATTTGAGTTTGTAAATCCCCACTTGAAGCATAAGTAGGAGTAACTTTTACACCAGGATATTTTTCTTCAAACATTGGTATTAATTTTTCATCAAAAGTGTTTTTTAAACTAGCTGCAGCAGCCAAGTTTACTTCTTGGCCAGTTAAATTTGCATTAGCAGTATCACTAGAGTCACCGCCTAAAAAGTCAAACCAACCTGCAGAAACGGTGCCCGCACTAACAATAACTATTGCTGCTAAAATTGCAATTAGCATTAATTTTTTCATAGATTTCATGGTATTTCTCCTCGAATCATTAAATTTAGAAATATTTACTATCAGATAACCAAATACTGTAAAAATGGCAATAAGGAAGTACACTAAGTAAAACCAATCCCGAATGGAATCAAATTATATCATTTTTACATTAATAAATTCACGATAAGACAATGGTGATTGAAAAATACAATTGAATTGAATAGTCATACAGCACCATATTCAATATTACAATGTTTTTAGCAATTTATCCAATAATCTTAACTTATAATTTAATTATCATGATTAGTAATTATAAATTAATTACAAGTGATATATAAATATTTTTATATCGATATGCTTTATTTCATATCGGATAATTAATTTAAAAAAAATAATGAAAAATATATATTTAGGCCCACAACAAAATATTGGATAGAGGTATTAAAATGTCAAATATTGAAAAAATTGATGAAATTTTAACAAAAGCGGAAGTATTCTACTTATCTACAGTAGACGGCGACAAACCAAAAGTAAGACCACTTGGATTCCATTTATTGGATGGAGACAAAATTTATTTCGGTGTTGGAACATTCAAAGAAGTTTACAAACAAATGGAAGCAAACCCAAATGTTGAAATTGCAGCATGGGACGGAGAACACTTCCTAAGATATTATGGCGTTGCAGATTTAAGCAAAAATGAAGAAATAGTTGAAAAAGCCTTTGAACTCATGCCTGACATTGCTGAAGCATACAAAGCAAACGGATGGGAAATGGGAATATTTTTCCTCAACAAAGCTACAGCTGAAATCAGAAACATGATGGAAGTTGAAGAAACATATGAATTTGAGTATCAATAATACTCAAAATCCTTTTTTTAAAAATCAAACATGTTAATATCTGTGAAATCTGATATTTCAGAGTTCAAAGTGCCAAATCATAGATATTTGAATCATGAACATTTCCATGCCCGTAATTCTTGCAAAAGTTTTCAACAATTCAGTTGATGCTCTTAAGAAATTTCCAACCCTTTTTGAAGTATAAAACGCTTTTAACCTTTTATAAACCCATAAATAAGGAGAATAGAAAAACTAGTAATAAAAGACTGATTTTACCCGGATGCGGCAAACATCCTGACAGAGATGTAAATGCCTGTGTTATATCACTAATAATGATTAGAAACCGTAAGAACGACAGTGCAGTAAAAAACATTCCAACATATTTGGTTTGCAAATCCTCGTCATCATACTGTGGGGAAATTCAAGCTTTTGGTTACCTAAAACTCATTAACGATTGCCAATGCATTAAGAGATCTTGGAAAACCAATATATGGCAAGATTACAGTGATTACTGAAATTAACTTTTCTTTATCATTTCCAACAGACAAATTACCTTGAGTATGACCTCTTAACTGATTTTCACAACCTCCAATGGTTGCAATGAATGTGAATGTTATTAATTCCCTTTGCTGGTCATTTAACCCATCACGAGTGTAAAAGTCACCAAAGCAATATCCTTCCAGAAAAGTGTTGAAATGCTTTTGGCCTTCAGGAGCATTGTCGTTCATGGCCTGAATCATTTCTGCTCCAAAATATCTATCCTGAATTTCACGTCCTTTTTGGCGTCTGTTTTCAGAAGTGATATTTGATCTGTTTTCCAAAGGCAATTCAATTCCCTTTTTGTTAAATACCTTAATCACAACTCCAAAGAAGTTATGTGCACGACCAAAACCGACATAGGGTACAGATTGGTAAAGCAATTCCTTAACCTCTTCAGGAGTAATGTATTTATCTAAAGCAGAGAGTAAAATCTTTTTAAATGCTTTTGGTGACTGGCATGCAATTAATGAAGATAAAGTTACCAATACAGCTTCTTTATCTGTTAATGTTGAATATTCAAATACTTCGCCATATGCAAAGTTCTTAAAAATTTCATGAAATTCAGGGTCATTTTTTTGGATTCTTTCAAAATTGTCAAACAAATCATTCATAATATCACATTATCCCTAATTACATAATTACCTACTTGAGCTTAGTTTGCCGTAGAAATATGATGCTGTTGCACCGCCATCCGCCAAGAAGTCACTGCCTGTGATGAATGCACCTTTATCTGACATTAATAATTCTGCAACATTTGCAACCTCATCAGCTGTCCCAGGTCTTCCTGAAGGGCAGTTTGCAAACATATTTTTATAGAAATCCCCTCTAGGACCATTGAATTCATCTAAAGCCAGCGGCGTTACAATGATTCCAGGAGATATGGAGTTGATTCTTGCACCTTTTTCTCCCCATCTACATGCCTCATACATTACCCTTTTTACATTGCATCGTTTTGCCAATTGATAAGCGTGTAATGTATCATCAATGTTTTCAGGTTGTAAAATCTCTAGGTCAAGCAGATCTTCTGTTGGAGTTGTTGCAAGCTGTTCGTCAATTTCTGCACCCAACTGTTTCATCCTGTGACCTGATTGGGAAGATATTGTTACACCAACACCACCCTCTTTAATGACTTTCCCAACTTCTTCAAGTAAAACTGCTGTTCCATACAGGTCCACTTTTAAGATTGTTTCAATTGGCACCTGGGAGGGTGAAACTCCCGCAGCATTGATGAAATATGCAATTTCACCCAATTCCTTTGAAAAATTAATCAGATTTTTAATTGAATCCCTTGAAGAAATGTCGCATTCTTGAATTTCAACATCAAAACCCGCTTCAGCCATGATTTTTGAAACATTTTCCGCATTTTGAATGTTTTTATCCGCAATTAGTATTTTTTTGCCATGACCAATTCTCCTAACTATTGCCATACCGATTTGACCTGCCCTGTTAACAATACAACATCGTTCATATTAATCACCAAATCTCTATTTAAAAATGATATTATAAAAATGTTGTTATTTGCAACAATAGTAGTTTTAACATACTCCAAGAATATTTTAACTCTTCAAAAAAAATAATGATGAAAATTATTAAATTCACCATTAAAAATCAGAAATTAATTACTAACTTACAACAATGAAATAATGAGGATAATTGTTTTCTTTTCATATTCAATCTGAAAATTCTTCTTCAATCATGAAAAACCACCATACCATGATTATCTTATTATTTCATTTTTTAAAAGTGATTTAAACTGTCCCTGCTCTTTTGCCTGATCCAGCAAAAAATCACTAATGTCATAAACACTTTCACCGTTCATCATACGTTCAACATAAACAAGGTTTTCATCATATTTGAATTTGATTTTCTCAATTTTAAGTGAATTATAAGCTTCATCGTACAGGGTTTCCAAATCAAAATCAAGCCCCAGTTTGGTGATTTTAAATAGCAGATAATCAGTTCTGGTTGATAATGCCTCATCAAATGCAAAATGATATTCCTTTAAATGCCACATATTGATTTCAAAGATGATTCTCTGAATCAGATACATCAGTGCAGTTTCATATTCCTTTTTACTTAAATTCAGATTGAAATAATAATCAATATAATACAGATACATGTCTAATTCATCATTTGACAGTGCTTTTATGAGTTTGGCGTTAATGTATTTATCCCCAATCTCTTCGAGAGTAAGTTCATTGTGGTATTTGTCTGAAAATAATTTGAATTCATATATGTTGAACTCCATCAGATTATTTGTGAAGAACTCTAAAAACGGATTAGATTCCAGATATTCTAGTCCTTTTTCAGATAGAGTCCATAAATAATCACTCCATTCAATGAAATATTTTATCATGTCCTCTTTTGTAGTTTCAGGACCATGATACGATTCAGACTCACGTTTCAGCTCTTCAACAGTATAATCATTAAATAACTCATAGTATTTATCATGCATGACTTTAGTAATATATCCCTTTTCAACAATCCAATCAAAAGCATCGTCATCAATAGCATCGATATAATAATCATAATTCCATGGTGTCGGATGTTCATTGGTATATTTCACAAGACCATACATCGATTTTTCAATATTTAACCTATCATCATCTTTAGAATTATATTTATCCCTATCCAATTCAAGGCAATCATAATCAATTATATTTAAAGAGTTAACTGGTTCTTTTTGAAGTTCATTTGAAACTAAAGCCAGTTCACTAACCGATTCTAAGATTTTCGAAAATGCATCCTTCATTTCATCCTCACTGTCAAACATATTTCTCATTTCTTGAAATGATTCAACCATATCATCATGGTCATTTTCATAAAAATCCGAGGACTTATCTTTAAAATCATCATAATCATTATCTACAAAAATATTTTTCTTATTTTCATTTCGAATTAGAGTTTTTTCAAGATTTAGCCCACAATTATGACAGTGAACTGCTGATTTTTGAGTTAATTCTCCACAGAAGGGACAATCGAAAATAAAATTAGAATTAGGATTTATTTTATGTGAATTACCATTGAAGTCAGGATTTTCAGCTAAAAACTCGGATCTAATTTTATTTGAATTAGATAAATCTACTCCCTGGTTTTTAAAATAATCAAAAGAATTTGAAAGATTATCAGAAATTACTTTAAAAGTTTCATCAAGATATTTAGGTTGGATTTTTTTAAGTTTTTTTCTGATGGAATATTTTTTCAAATCATATTTTCTGGCTTCACACATGCATAAAACATCATACTTTTTAGAAAAAACATGACTGTCATCGAAAAACAGTACGCATGACAAATCAAAATCAAAAAGATTAGCAATGAATACTGAATTCCCGTTTTTAACTTTCTTATAATTATGCTTTATTTTAGAATTTTTAAATGCATCATTCAACTCGATGATAAAATCAACATAAGAAATCACAATACTATCCTGCATTTTAAAAGCCAGATTATTATTCAACAATACATTTATTAAATTCCTGTTGGGTTTTCTGATAAAAATCTTTTTTTCACTGCCCTTGACTATATCAGCATAATTTTTAAAAAACAAATTATTGCCTCTCCAGTCAGGCATGACATAACATTCATTTATTATCAAACAGTTATTCAAATCATCATTTTCAAGTGTTATAAATCCAACAAATTCCCCATCCTTTTTTATTTCATAAAATAAGTCAAAATTATCATAATCTAACAAATATTCATCTTTATTTATGGAATTAATAATTTCCGGATGTGCAATATTAAGGTATTCTGAGAGAGGGATATTTTCATTATTTTCTATCATATTGAGATATTTAATTTAAAAGATAATAAAGCTATCAATGAGGAAAAAATGAGACTTTTTCAACTTCATTGATTTTTACCAATTCAAATATGGTACAAAAGTAAAGGAGACAAAATTGATTATATAAAAGATTTTGAAAAAATGGATAAAGATAAAAAACTAGATAAATTAAAAGAAATATTTGAAAAATCGTAGTATAAAGTAGTGAAATTGAAAACAATGCGGAATAAAGTATTAAATAATTATATAAAAACAACAATAAAAAATTACATCCCCCATACAATCCAGATGGGAAATTGGAAATAGTTATTTAAAGTAAAAATAATATGAGTAAATGAAATTAATTTTCTAAAACACTATATATGAGAAAATTTCTTTTGATACTGTCTCAAAAGGCGAATCCATCATCATTATTTGATGCACACATACATCATTAGAATATTTCTAGTTAGACAGATTAAATCATGGTTTTAATTAAAAATACCTTAAAAAATAAAAAAAAAGTTGGAGAATTAATCTCCCTTATTCCAGTTTACAATACCATAACCAATACATAAAAGTGTGGATAAGATAATTCCAACGTATACACCCCAAATCCATGGGTCTTCGATTCCTAAAATCATCATTATGCATCACTTCCCTTTGTATCAATCTGTGAAAATGCCTTCTCAATAACCTCATCAGCAGGAGGTTTGGTAAGTAGGCTTACCACAATTGTAAATATTGCTGAAACCGGCACTGCAATTAACATTACATCAATGAATGGCCATGGTGCTGCAGGCAAGATTGTTTCAACTCCTAAAAGGAATTTACAGATTCCAAGGCCAACTGCAGTTTTCTTAAATACAAATATTAACCAGAACAAACTTACAACAGTTCCGGACACCATTCCAGAAATAGCACCCAGTCTTGTAATTCCCTTCCAGTAAAGCGCTCCCAAAAACACAGGCAAGAATGCTGCTGCACAGATTTCGAAGAACAGACTTGTTCCGAGTGCAACCACACTTCCGGGAAGTGAAAATGCCATTACCAATGCTAAAATGATAGCTATTAGAATACCCACTCTTGAAATGCTTACCTGGTCCAGTTTCTGTTTGGATTTTTCCCTTATTGTTCCGTAGATATCCACACCGAATGCAGTTCCTTGTGTGTGCAATTGTGAGGATATTGTTGACATTGCAGCTGCAATCAATGACAATAGGAAAATATATACAAACCATTCAGGCAGTGCCATTGTAATGAATGTAGGGATAACCTTATCGATGTTTCCTCCAACCACATCAACTGCAATTTTTCCTAATTTATCGAAGAAATACACATTTGAAAGGGATCCTACAATATATGCAGTTGTTGGCATGATTGCAATGAAAATTCCTCCAATTAAAACAGATCTGTTTAATTCCTTATCTGATTTAACGGTCATGAACCTTACAATCAATGAAGGCTGTGCAAGTACACCGATACCAACACCAATCAATGTGGATGACACAAGTGACCACCAGAACGGTGTTCCAAACTCTGGGAAGGCCGTCCAGCCCGTACCTCCTGTTGCAAGAGCGTCAGCAGGGTACAAATTAACCATGTTTGTCAATGCGGTGTTTGCAGTAGTGATTCCGCCGAGTAACCAATATACGAATACCAGCAGGAAAACCATTGCTACAACCATGATAGTTCCTTGAAGTGCATCAGTATACATTACACCACGAATTCCACCGAACAGTACATAAAATGTAATGATAATTGATAAAATCAATAATGCTATGCTGAAATCAATTAATAAAGATGATTCTAAAAATCTTGCAGCTCCAATCAATACCACAGCCGCATAAATAGGCATTGCACAGAAAATAATCAGTCCAGAGAAATAATGGATGAATTTAGAGTCAAAACGTTTTCCCAAAAATTCAGGAAATGTCAATGAGTTCAATGCATGCCCCATCCTACGGGTTCTTTTTCCTAAAAATACAAATGCAACAAATACACCAATGATAATGTTTAAGAATGCCAACCATAAAACACTCATACCATATTCACTAGCAACCCCTCCAAAACCAACAATAGCTGCTGTCGAAATAAATGTAGCCCCATAACTCATTGCCATTATGAATGGGTGTGTATCCTTACCAGCAATCATAAAGTCTTCAGAGGAATTAGTTTTTTTGTATGCGTAATAACCTACAAAAACAAGTGCAAAAATGTAGATTATAAAAACAATTGCTAAAATCATTACGTCCATAAATAATTACCTCTAAAAAAATATTAAAATATAAGATTAATATTTACAATACTATTTTTATAGAGAAAATATTTAAATATTGCTATAATATACATTGATGTACAATCTTGTACATTATATTATCTTGAATGCGACACCTCTGATAACACCCATATTAACACCATGTTCATTGTAATCCTTAAGCAATGATATCGCCTCCTCAACGGGAATTTCAGCCTCTTCATTTAGACGAATTTCAACACCTAAATTTTCACTGAATTCCCTATACACAACAAATTTAAGAGAATTGCGAAATTCATCATCAAATTCATCATCCAAACGGTTGATAATATCCAGACAGTCATCAAATTTACCAACATACAATTTCAAAAGAAAAATTGAAATCATACTGACACTGCCCTCTCCAATAACTTCCAAAAGATTATCAGCACAAGAATTTATCATATCCTTATCATCCAGATTAATAGCAATCAACGATTTTTCATTGATTGCATCTTCAAATGCCCAATCGATTTCCAATGCATAGTTGCAATATTTCAAGGCACTGTCCAAATCACCTAAAATCCTATAAAATTTAGAAATTGCAAGAACCATCCTTTTGTTATCTGATGAAACATATTTTTCAAAGGTTTTTAAAGTTTTTAAAGCATCATCATTTTCTTTTAATGCAATTTGACATCTGATTTTTTCATAAATCAGAAACTCATCTTCGGGATCTTCGGCAAGCAACGATTCGATTAAAAACAATGCCTTGTCATATCTCTCCAATTCCATCAAACAGGTAATCTTAAACATCAAAACGTACATATAATCCTCATCATCTTCACGAACTTCATCAAAATATTTCAATGCCTTTTCATAATTTTCATCATTAAACTCATTTCTACCTTTTGTAATTTTAGAATTCATGTTATCACCAACTAAAATTATAAATAAATGATTATAAATACTTTTTTGAAAAAATAAAGTAATTATTGATGTTATTTTGTAAAAAAACAATCGAAAATCACTATTGCTTTTGCCGCATTAAAAATAAAGCAAAATTGAATCTGAAAATTAAACAGTGCAACAAAATTTTATAAGAAATAAACATCATAATTAAAATTGTTAAAAAAAATTTAAAATAGGGATATAATGTTTTGGAATGAAAAAGCAGAATGTATGGAAAAAGAAGAAAAGGAAAAAATACAACTTGAAAGATTACAGGAAACCGTGAAACTTGCATACGAAAATGTTGAATTTTACAAAAAACGATTCGATGAAATCGGATTGAAACCGGAAGACATAAAAACACTAAAAGACATTGAAAAAATTCCATTCACAACCAAAAGCGATTTAAGAGAAGCTTATCCATTAGGATTACTTGCAGTTCCACGTGAAGAAATTGTTGAAATACACGCATCTTCTGGAACTACCGGAAAACCAACCGTAACTGCATACACCCAAAAGGATTTGGACATTTGGGGAGAATGTATTGCACGTGGATTGAAAATGGCAGGTACTGACAAAGACTACATCATCCAAAACGCTTACGGATACGGTTTATTTACCGGAGGATTCGGTATCCACCACGGTGGAAATAAAATGGGTGCAATCACAGTACCAATCTCAGCCGGAAATACTCAAAGGCAACTGGATACAATGGTCGATTTCCAAAGTGACATCTTAACATGTACCCCCTCCTATGCCATGTATCTTGGAGAATCAAGAGAAAAAGCCGGAATCCCTCTTGAAGATATCAACCTAAAAGCAGGAATCCACGGGGCTGAAATGTGGACGGATGAAATGAGAAAAAGAATTGAAGCATCTCTTGGAATCAAAACACACAATATTTACGGTTTAACCGAAGTAATGGGACCTGGTGTTGCTCAGGAATGTGACTTCCAAAACGGAATGCACCTACAAGATGACCATTTCTATCCTGAAATCATCAATTCTGAAACCGGAGAAACATTAGAATATGGTGAAAAAGGAGAACTTGTTTTAACTTCACTTACCAAAACTGGAATGCCTATTTTAAGATTTAGAACAAAAGACTTGACTTCACTCATAGGTGAAAAATGTGAATGCGGAAGAACAACTGTCAGAATGACAAGAATCACAGGCAGAAGCGATGATATGCTAAAAATCAAAGGAGTTATGGTATTCCCATCACAAATTGAAAAAGCATTGCTCAAAGTTAGTGGTGCAAGCCCTAACTACTTAATCCACGTAACAAGACCAGACATTTTAGATGAAGTGGAAGTTAAAGTGGAAGCTACCAAAGAGTTATTCTCAGATGAAATGAAAGAAATGGAAAGAGTTGAAAAACAAATCCAAGCATCAATCAGATCAGAAACCGGTTTAAGAGTTGATGTAAGTATCGTTGAACCTGAAACACTTCCAAGAAGTGAAGGTAAAGCTGTTCGTGTAATTGATGAAAGGAATTTTGACTAGGTGATAAAATGGCAGTAAAACAAATTTCAATTTTCGTGGAAAACAAAGAAGGAAGAATTAAAAAAGCTATTGACACATTAGCGAAAGAAAACATTAACATTCGTGCACTTTCAATAGCCGATACAACAAAATACGGAATTTTAAGATTAATTGTTTCAGACAATGAAAAAGCAATGGAAGCTCTTGAAAAAGATGGTTTTATTGTAAAAGAAAATGAAGTTATTATCTTAGCTGTTCCTGATGAACCTAACGGATTGAATTCAACTTTAGAAATTTTCGATGAAAAAGACATTAACTTAGAATATCTTTACGCTTTCGTAAGCAACAAAACCGATGAAGCAATCGTTGTTATGAGATTGGAAAACATGGAACAAGCTATTGAAGCTTTAGGCGAAAGCAATGTTAAAATCTTAGATGAAAACGATATTAAAGATTTATAGAAAAGAATTACTCTTTTCTACAAATTATTTTTATTTTTTATTTCCAACACTTTTTCTAAAGAAACATCCGCATTTTTCGCAATGACACTAGCATCTTCACCAGATTTTAAAAGATTGACAATGATTTGCTCAATACCTTGCTCAATACCTTGCTCAATACCTTGCTCAATACCGTCATCTTTTCCATCTTGATACTTGTTTTCACCATATTCATGTATTAAACTCATTCTACCACCCAACAAATCGCAAATAATATTCCTTTCAAGTGAATCAGCAACAAATTTATCTGTTGTTAACCACATAATACCAAAAGATAAATCTTTTTGAGAGGATGTTAAATTTTTCAAATTGAACAAAATTTTTATAACTCTGTAAATGTATTCAACAATGTTTTTACCTTTTTTGCTTAATGGCACTAAAGCCAATAATATAATGTCTTTACCACTTAATGGTTCATTATATTTAAGTTTAGTTTTAACATTATTTATAATTTCTTCACCATCTAAATTATTCAATCCATGAACCTCATATTTGAAGACATTTAATCTATTATATTTATACTCAACGATTTTAGAATCTTCAGCAGTGCTCAAAACTGATAAATTAACTTCCTTATCATTTTTCTTATGCTGATCAGTTAATGCAACATAACTGTGAGCTCTTCTTGAAAAATCATTCCCAACTTCAGTACTTTGAAACTCAACAATTAAATTCTCATCATCCAAATCCAAAATTAAATCCGGTTTGTAGTTGGTTGGGTCAATATGCCTTAATTCTTTATTCCAAACTTTAGTTCTTTTTGATTTTTTGCCTAAAATCTCTAAAAGAATACTAGCATCTTCATCAGACACATTTTTAAACAACATGTCTTCCTGAAATTCAGCCATTTTAAGACACCTCCAATATTAATGAGTATATTATGAAAAACAAGATTTAAAAAGTTTTATATTAAAATTAAAAGATATTAATTTAAATAAAATGGTTTTTAGAAGTAAATTTTACTTTATCAAAGCAATAATACGAAATTAAAACAATAATAATAAATCAAAGCAATATTTCCAAATGAAAACAATTTTCTAAAATAAGTACAATATCCAAAAAAGAAAACAATACCAACAAAATGGAAAAAAACGTATACAAAAAATAAAGAAAAAAAGTAAAAAGAAAAATAGCTATAAATCTTTTAACATGTTAGCTATATCTTCTTTAGAATAACCTAGACGTACAAAAAGACTTTTTAAAGGATCATTTTCAGGAATTACGCCTAATTCTCTCCAACTTTTAAAATCATTTTTCAAAATACCATTGATTAAAAGTTGAATAGTAATTAAATCGTCGCTTTTTACTGCGATAAATGCATCTTCATCTTCAAAAACATTATCCGGATCAATTAATGTTAAATTACCTGTTATATCTTTTTTTACAATTGCATTGTCTATTTTGTAAGCCATAATACCACAACTTTTTTCTCTACTATAGAATATATTTTAAATACTATTTATAAGTTAACCTTTGATAGATTTATATCCGCTTTCAATAGCTTTTAAGTTCATGTCATGGAATTTAGGTTTTAAATTATTCTTCATAGCATCAATTACTGATTCTTTAGTTAAAGGAAACTTATCATCAGCAGTTACTGCACCTAAAAGAACCATATTCAAAGCTAAAACGCTTCCCGCTTCAATAGCCAGTTCAGTACCATTGATTGGTAAAACATGCTTAAAGTTCTCTTTTAAAACTTTGGTTATATTGTCCACACTTGGATATGGATTATCTGTTGAAGAAGGGATAATAGGATGAGTATTATAAACTATCTTAGTTTCTGAGTTTACCTTATCAAGACCCCTTATTGTTTCAATAGGTTCGAAGGAAAGTAACATATCTGCTCCCTTATTCGGAATGATTGATGAATTGTATCCTCCAATTTTCAATTCAGTAGATACTGATCCTCCTCTTTGAGACATACCGTGAATTTCACTCATTACAACTTCCAAACCCTGGTTCATCGCAGCTTCACCAATAATTGTAGAGGTTTTAATGATTCCTTGACCTCCTACACCGCAAATATAAATACTATAATGATTATCCATTTTCTCACCTACCTGCCTCTAGAGCACCATATTTACATACCTGAATACAGACGTTACATCCGTCACATTGAGCTGTATCTATTGTGATTTTTCCATTGATTTTTGAAATTGCCGGACAAGCAAGTTCACTTACACACTTGTCACAATTATTACAATTCTTTTCAACCAAATTAACTGGAGGTTTTTTGGTTAAACCTTTAATTAATGTACATGGAGCTTTTGAAACAATAACCGCAGTGTCATTCCTTTGGAAAGCTTCAGTGTAGGTTTTTACAACCTGTTCCAAGTTGAACGGATTGATTACACGTACATAGTCACAGCCACATGCCACAGCCAGTTTACGGATTGAAACTTCAGGAGCCTCATCACCCATACCGTCGATTGGAATACCCGGGTTTGGCTGACCGCCAGTCATTGCAGTGATTCTGTTGTCCAAAACAGTCAAGACAAAGTTATGCTTGTTGTGAACCGCATTTATCAGTGGTGAAATTCCGCTGTGGAAAAATGTTGAATCTCCAATGAAACTTGCTACTTTCTGGTCGGTTGATACTGAAAATCCGCAGCCGTCCCCTACGCTTGAACCCATTGACAATAGGTAATCCGCAGCGTTGTAAGGCGGATTGATACCTAATGTGTAGCATCCTATATCTGATGCAAACACCACATCTGATGTTTTCAATCCAAGCTCGTCAATAGCCTTGTTTATTCCATAATACATCGCCCTGTGAGGACATCCTGCACACAGTACAGGTGCTCTTGACGGAATGTCATCACTTAATTTTTCAAGGCTTTGGGAAAATTTGATTTCATCATCACTAATGAAGTTTAAAATTTTATTTAAACCTTCAGCCACAACATCTGAATTGAATTCATGGAAAAGCGGGAATGTTCCATCCAGTTTTCCGTGAACTGTAACGTTTAGGTTTTTAGCACCGATTGTAGCCAAAACATCCTTTTCAATAATTGGGTCGACTTCCTCAACAATGAACACTTCATCCAAATTGCTTAAAAATTCAGCAACCCTTTGCTGTGGGAACGGATATGAAAATCCCAATTTTAAAATGTCAACATTCAAACCGTTGAATTTTACAACATCATGAGCGTAATTGTAAGCACTGCTTGAAGCAATCAGACCGTATTTCTTATCCCCCGCAAAGTCAATTTCAATGTTGTAATCGCTTTTGTTGGTGACATCTTCAAGTTTATGAATCTTATCCCATAGCCTTACATGCATATCTCCTGCAAATGCCGGAACAGGAACATAATTGGAAGGATCCTTTTTGAAATGACCTCTCCTCCAGTGGTCTTCACTGTTTGATGAGTTGTCTTTAACATCTCCAAATTCAACTACACCCCTCATATGTGATACACGAGTTGTTGTCCTGACAATTACAGGTAAATTAAACTGTTCTGACAGATCAAATGCATATTTTACCATATCTTTAACTTCCTGACAGTTTGACGGTTCTAAGATAGGCACATTGGCCAGTCTTGCATAGTTACGGGTGTCCTGTTCATTTTGAGATGAAAAGAGTGAAGGGTCATCTGCAGATAAGATAACCATTCCGCCATTGACACCGGAATATGCGGTTGTCATGAATGAATCGGATGCAACATTCATACCTACGTGCTTCATGAATGTGAATGACCTGAGTCCGGATGCCGCTGCAGTTGCTGCAACCTCCATTGCAACCTTTTCATTAGTAGAAAATTCAAAATAAATATTGGCGTCCTTTGCCAATACTGATAATACATTTCCAATCTCTGAAGAAGGAGTTCCCGGATATGTAGCTGCAATAGAAACACCTGCCTCTATAACTCCTCTAACAGCAGCTTCATTACCTAGTAAAAACTGTTTATCACCAGGCCCTCCTGTGACTAATTCCTTTAAATTCATTATATTTTCCTCAAAATAATCATTTATACATATATAATATTTTACTTCCAAGTATAAATATTATTTTAATAAAAAAAATCTAAAAACTGTTATGCAAATAAAATATTTTCATTCATTAGATATTATTCACGGCGTTCAATTTTAAAAAAAAATGCCCATTTAGCAGTTACTTAATTTTAGAGCAATATTTTTTCATCAAAGCAGTAATATAGAAACTTTTTTATAAAATTTTTTACATATATTATAAATTAAAGATTAATTAATATTAAAGTTACAATTTATGGATTGATTTCACCCTAAAAGTTTTGGTATTTCAATTTATGAATCTCTTTAAATTTTATCTTAATTTAAAAATTAATACTGAAAGTGAGAATATGGGACGTAAAGATGTAGGAAATATCGTTGAGATAATGAAAAACGATTTCAAAGCAGCATTTTCAAATCCTATCGTTACCATTGTTTTGATTGCAATAATAATACTCCCTTCCCTTTATGCTCTTATAAACATACAGGCATGTTGGGATCCTTATGGAAACACAGGAAATGTGGGATTTGCAATTGCAAATCTTGATAATGGTTATTCTTTTCAAGGAACAAACATAAATGTTGGAAATGAACTTGTTAAAGATTTAAAAAAGAACGATAAATTCAATTGGACATTCGTCACAGAAGATGAACTACGGGACGGAGTGGATAGTGGAAAGTATTATGCGGGTATAGTGATACCCAAAAATCTGACGGAAAATGTTGTTTCGATTGCAGGAGATAATCCGAAACAAGCAGAATTAGAATATATAGTAAATATTAAATCCAATCCAGTGGCTACAAAATTGACAGATTCCGGTGCAAACACTGTTTATACAACACTTAATGCAAAAATTATTCAAATCATTAACCTTGCAGCATACGGAAAACTTGGAGAATTACAGGAAGGTCTTGCATCTGGTGCCGGACAATTAGCTAGTGGAGGAAGCCAACTTCAATCAGGCGCTGCGCAAGTATCCTCCGGTGCAGGACAAGTCTCCTCTGGTGTCAGTCAGGTTCAAGATGGGGCAAGTCAAGTAAAAGATGGGGCAAGCCAAGTACAGCAGGGTAAAAGTACAGTCCAGCAAGGTGCAAGCCAAGTACAGAAAGGTTCCAGCGCCGTGCAACAGGGCGCAAGCCAAGTACAGAAAGGTTCAGAAGAACTGGACTCCGCAGTAGACTCATCATTAATTCCAGACGGACCGGTGAAATCATATGTTGAAAGCAGTTCAGAACTTGCGAAGGGTAGTGGAAAAGTAGCTGAAGGATCAAGCCAAGTTGCTCAGGGAGCCAGTTCGCTGGCAAACGGTTCAGTTCAATTAGCTGAAGGATCAAGCGAAGTTGCTGGAGGTGCCAGTACCCTTGCAGACGGTTCTGTGCAATTGGCAGAAGGATCATTAAGCCTTGCAGCAGGTGCAGAATTACTTGGAAATGCAGCTGCACAGGCATTATTCACCGCATCAGGTTCACTTGGAGCAACTGCAGACCAGCTCTCAGCAATTACAGGTATTAATGAAACTCTCCTTGGAGATTATTTCTTCTCACCAATTAAACTGGACAGACATGAATTATATCCTGTCCCAGACTACGGGTCTAACGTAGCACCATTCTATCTTGTATTATCCATGTGGGTCGGTGCATTAATCACTTGTTCAATGATTGAACCGAAATCAAGTGCAGGAACCAAATATTCCCCATTTGAAATGTATTCCGGAAAACTATTATTATATGTAGTTATGAGCATACTGCAAGCTTGTGTAACTATCATTGGAATTTTTCTGTTAGGAGTTTATGTGGATAATTATCCCCTGTTTATATTTTCAACAATTTTAGTATCGGCAGTGTTTATGATATTAATATATTCAATAATTTCTGCAATTGGAACCGTTGGACAAGGAATAACCGTGATTCTTCTTGTATTCCAAATATCTGGAACCGGAGGAATATATCCAATCGAAATTATGCAC
Organism: uncultured Methanobrevibacter sp.; assembly: GCA_964596915.1. Classification (GTDB taxonomy): domain Archaea; phylum Methanobacteriota; class Methanobacteria; order Methanobacteriales; family Methanobacteriaceae; genus Methanocatella. Next base: position 41,560 of record CAZQWN010000002.1, on the reverse strand, counting down.
AAATTTTTCCAAGTGTTATATCCCTGCCTGCCAATGACTTATGCAATTAAACTGATACGGGAAGCACAATTAGGTGTTGTATGGTCAAATTATTGGCCTGCATTGGTTATTCTTTTAGCAATTGGAATAATAACAGTTATCGTTGCAATTGTCATTAAGGAAAAAGCAGATAAAAATTCAAAATTCTTTGAAGAAAAATTGGGGGAAAGCGGATTATTCTAGAAGTTAATTATTAACTTCTATTATTTTTTAATGAAAAACACGGTGATAATAACATGAAAAAAAAGTTATTTATTATATTATTAATTGCTTGTGTATTATTTAGTGTTTCAGGTGTTTTTGCAAGTGATGTTAATGAAACAGCCATAGCAAATGACGAAAGTGACATTAACTATTTAGAAGAGATTAATAATGATGAAAATCAACCAGTTGGAGACACAAATACTGATGATGGAACTTTCACAGCATTGCAATCAAAGATTAATCAAGCGGAAAAAGGAAGTACCCTTAATTTAACACAGGATTACAAGTACAACAACGATTTTAAACTCACATCCGGAGTATTCATCAATAAGGACATTACAATTAATGGTAATGGCCATGTTATTGATGGAATGGGCGAATCCAGAATTTTTAATATCAACTATGGTAATGGATTATCATTCCACAAAGTTACACTAAATAATATCACATTTAAAAACGGTAACGCCAAAATCTACGGTGGCGCAATATTGAACTTTGCAGATTTAACAATTGATAACTGTTATTTCACAAACAATAATGCTAACACTGCAGGGGGCGCTATAAACTCTTTAGGAGCATTAACTTTAAAAAACTCCAAATTCGATAAGAATTACGCTGGAGGTGATGCCGGAGCCGTTTTCTCACTAACTCTCAAAAAGGGTGCAGAGTTCTATAGAAATTATTTTGCAGGTCAAAATGCCACTGAAGATTTAAACCTTCTTTTAAGTATTGCAATGCAAGCCCTTCTTGAACATGGAAAAGACACAATAACCAACTGCGTATTTACCAACAATGTAGCAAACGGCCGTGGAGGTGGAGCAGTTTATGCATACTCCCATATAGACATCAGCTCTTCAACATTCAATTCAAACAAGGCTGGTGAAAAAGGAGCTGCAGTGTTTGGATGTAAAGATTTATTTATTAAAAGTTCAAAATTCAATAAAAATCAAGTGTCAATGTATGGAGGAGCAGTCTATTTCAAATGCCATGAACAAACAGGACATTACGAGAACGGCACATGGGTTTCAAGCATCAAATATTATTCCAATTCAATTGAAGAATCAACCTTTACAAACAATGTTGCAGGTGAAAGAGGAGGAGCAATATATGGATTTAGAACTTCCGATTCAGATAACGTTCACTGTGCAAAGGCTGTGAAATGTACTTTTAGTGATAATAAGGCACCTAAAGGTAAAGATATCTATGGAGGAACCGTTAAAAACTGTATTTATAAAAATACAAAAATTACTCTGAAAACAGTGACAGTTAAAAAATCTGCAAAAAAACTGACATTGCAGGCAACACTCAAAAAAGGTTCTTCAGCACTTAAAAGCAAACAGGTAACCTTCAAATTCAATGGTAAAACCTACAAAGCAAAAACCAATTCAAAAGGCATTGCTAAATTTACAATAAAACAAAGTATATTGAAAAAGCTTAAAGTGGGTAAAACAATTACATATCTAGCGAAATACAGCAGTTTTTCTGCTAAAAAAACTGCAAAAGTTAAAAAGTAAATGCATAAGCATTTACTACTCTTTTTTTTGAACAAATTATTGAAGATGCAAATACTTCCACCATTTTAATTTATCCTTGCTTTAAAATATAACATGAAAAACCTTAGTTTTAATTTAATGACATGTTTTTAATAGTGTAATCATACAATACATTTCATCTAATCCATTATTTTTTGTAATTTTAACCATCTTGTTAAACCTTCTACTGTGCGATATTTTCTTTTAATGTGACTAGGCAGGGTTATTCCAAAGTATCGTTCGATATTGTTATTTGTTCGGGGTATTAAATGATCATAATGGAATTGAGAAAAAACATATAATTAATTTCTTGACCGGGGATTGGTGGGATTAAACCAGTTATACAAAAAGGAATCTTGAAAATAATGTTGTTAGAAATTATTGGAGATAATTAGTAAGTACTGGATTGTGTTAATTAATAATCTTTAGCAAAGAATGTGTTGAAGTGGCTACATTTTGTAGCCGTTAAAATTACATTCTGCTCTGGCAAAATGCATAACACCATGACAAAATAATATGGTATAACGACCCATACCAACTGTAATTTATACACCAAGACCATCTGTAAATTGGAGGGGACTAATGTGGGATGTCAGAGGTTATCCAAAGGAGACCTTTCATCAAGAATAGATGTCCTCTCATTCATCCTCAAAGACAACATGAAATGTGAAGAGTTTATTCAAAAGGAATTTCCATATACTCCATCATTAGCTATAGTTGTTAATCCTATTGTTCAATCGGCATTGAAAATAATGAAAAAAAATAGAAAAATAACCTCAGTGTTTGAATTTAAATAATAATTCATAAAACTCAAACTATTTTAAATTAACAATAATTAAATAGAACTAGATATAAAAACTTATATGGTGATAATTTGTTAGAAGCATATGTACCTTTTATTGGATTAATAATATTTGGAAATATTGAAAATTTAATTTTAGCATCACAAGGTGTTGTTCAGGGCGTAAATCCGAAAATATTAGGTGGATTAAGTATAATTGCAGTAATTATATGGTTAATTATCGGAACTGTAGCAACAGAAGTTGCAATCCAATATTCAAACTACATTACATTTATTGGAGGATTAGCAATTGTCATATTAGGTATTCAGGCAATATATGGCGCTATCAAAAATATTAAAGCAAACAAGAACGGAGGTGCATAATATGGTTAATTTAAAAGATTATGCTCCATTCACTGGTTTGCTTATCTTCGGAAACATAGAAAACCTAGTATTAGCTTCACAGGGTGCAGTTGCACATGTGGATCCAATTATTTTAGGAGCTCTGAGTTTAATAGCAGTAATCATATGGCTATTGATTGGAACATACGGAACAAAAGTGGCTATCAAATATGCCGATTACATTGAAATATTCGGTGGAGTGGCCATTATTATTTTAGGTATACAATCTATGGTTGAAGCTATGGGAATAACTCTTTTCCCATAATTTTTCTTTTTTACCTCTTAATAATATACTTTATTCATCATCATTTTCATTGATAAATAAACTATAAATGGAATTAATCCCCCATAATTACATTTTTAAACCAATGCCATCAGGTTAAGATTTTTTCATGATTTTTTCTCCTGTTTTTAAATATTTTTTATGTGGTTCTTTGTTTTTTAGAAATTTGGTTTGTATTTTGCCGTGAATTTAGGTTTGAATAATTTTTTCTTTCTTTTGTATTTTTTGGGTTCTTTTACTTTGTTGGGAAAGTAGATACATTTTTTGTTGAACTTCCCCAACCTATGAGGTCGGGGATTCGCAAACCAAAAAAAAAAATTTTGGATTTTTTTACTGCACAGTAGTCCCTACGATTTGTAATCCTTTATTAAGGATATTAATTGCGGCATTAACATCACGGTCATGATGTGCACCGCATTCTTTGTGAGGTTGAGCATTATCTCAAATAAATCTTCTTTTATTCTGCTGATTAAATTTGATTGATCAACATCATTGTATCATGTTTTTCCTTTTAATTGCATTCTTTGGTGGAATTGCCGGAATCATCGGACAAACAAGATTTGATAAAACAAATACCGTAATTCCTGGTGTTGCAATCGCAACCGCTTTGATGCCACCATTATGCACCTGCGGATATTCAATTGCTAACGGGCAATGGAATATGCTACTTGGAGCAGGATATCTATTTATAATCAATGCTTATTTCATATTCCTCGCTGCAAGCATTATCTTGACTGTTTTGAAAATCCCAAAAACCAAGGAATTAAGTGAAAAAGAATGGAAAGTACATCGCTTCAAAATGGCCCGTAATACCATCCTAATTGCCCTGCCAAGTATTTTAGCACTATATTGGATGGTGAATTAAGAATACCATAAAAACCATTTATTAATGTTAACACTACACCAACCATCACTACTTTTCTAACATCGTATCTTGCCGTGTTTTTTTAAAAATCTTTAAAAGTAATATTTTTTCAACTTTAATAGTAAATATAATATATTTGTTAAAACACAAATATTATATTATAATGTTTTATAAGCTTTTGATAATTTTGGAGGGAAATGATGATTAATGTATATGTTTCAAGATTTAACCCTGAAACTGACAGCGAACCACATATGGAGTGTTATGAAATAGAAAAAACTCCTCACATGAAGGTTCTTGATGCACTGCAAGCCATAAATGAGAAATATGATGCGGACATCAGTTTCAGAAGTTCTTGTAGGGCAGGACAATGCGGGTCTTGTGGAATCTTATTTAAAGGAAATGGGGCTCTAGCTTGCCAAAAAGAGATAAAAAATGGAGCAATTATTGAACCTCTCAGATTCCCAGTTATTAAAGATTTGATTGTTGATAAATCAAGTATTGAAGCTAAAGTTAAAGATTTGGAATTATCCCTTCAATGTAACCACGCCTGCCGTGATGAGCTTGACACAAGCATCACAAAAGATGATACGAAAGACACCAAGAAGGTCAGAAGCTGTATTGAATGTTATTCATGTTATTCAACATGTCCTGTTGTAAATATTGCAACCGAAGAGTATGGCGGACCATACCTGATGAGATACATGCGCAAATTTGAAACCGACCCTAGAGACAACTATGACAGGCTTAAAGAGGCACTTGATGAAGGACTTTACAAATGTACCAGCTGCGGCAAATGCCTTTCAGTATGTCCTAAAAACATCAACATGTTTGGAGATGCAATAGAAAAAATGAGAGCCATTGCAGTTGCCAACGGTTCAGGACCCCTTCCGGAGCATGTTGCATTCAAGGAAAATATTTTACAAACCGGCAGGTCTGTTAAAACAGATGCTCCCTCATTTGTTGAGGAAGCTGAAAACAAAACAGGTTCAAAAATAGCTTTCTTTACAGGATGCATGGTTGACTACAAGTTCCCTGAACTTGGACATAAACTTGTTAAAATACTGAAAGAAAACGGAATTGACGTTGATGTTCCTGAAGGACAGGTATGCTGCGGTTCCCCGCTGTTAAGAACCGGACAAACCGATATTGTCCAGGATTTGGTGGATAAAAACAAGGAAGTCTTTAAGGATTATGATACTGTAATTACAATCTGTTCAGGCTGTGGAGCTACACTCAAAAACAACCACCCTGAATACGGTTCAAAATTACCTGTAATGGACATCAGTGAATTTTTAGTGGATAAACTAGACGCTGACAAGTTAAAAGAAGTGGACATCAAGGTCACATATCACGATCCATGCCACCTCGGCAGAGGACAGGGCATCAAGGATGCCCCACGTGACATTATTGAAAAAATACCCGGCGTTGAATTTAATGAAATGTTATACCCCTGCCAATGCTGCGGTGCAGGCGGAGGTGTAAAATCCGGAAAGCCTGAAATCGCACTTGAGCTGTCACAGTCAAAAGCAGAAATGATTAAGGATACAGAATCCAATGCAGTGATTACAATCTGTCCATTTTGTCAGCTGAACCTACAGGACGGATTGGATTCGATCGGATGTGAAGACATCAAGTGTATGCACCTGTTAGAATTGTTAGATAAAGCTTATGAATGAAAAAATATTGAGAGTTGATTAAAATAGGAGACACTGCTGTAGATGAACAGAAAGTTGTTGAAACACAACCGATAAGTTCTGATGATAAAAAAGAAGAAAGCACTACCGAAAAAAAGTCAACCTCTACAAAAAAATCAAAACCAAAAGCACAGTCCAGAGGAACCAGCAGAGCTCAGCTTACAAAAGTACAGGAAGAAAAGGAAACCACCCTGTTTAAAGATAACATTTACATAGTTTTTGTGGAATGTGAAACCCCTGGAAATATAGGTTTTCTTGCAAGAACAATGGCAAACTTCGGATTAAAAAATTTGGTGTTGATAAACCCTCCGACATTGACCAATGATGCATATTATCAGGCCACTCATGGAAAATACCTTGTAGAAAATGCAAAAATCTACAAGACTCTCGATGAATTTTATCAATCACAGAGAATTGATTTTAAGGTGGCATCAACTGGAATGGCTGGGGGGAGCTACAACTTATCAAGAATTCCTTTAAGACCGGAGGAGCTTGGTAAATCAATTAACGTTTCAAACAAAATTGCAATATTGTTTGGAAGAGAAGGAAATGGACTTACAAATGCAGAAATTGATGATTGCGATATTTGTGTGTCAATTCCAACAGATCCAACTTACCCAATAATGAATATTTCACATGCAGCTGCAATAATATTCTATGAGCTGTTTAAAAACCGACATGAATATGGAGTTGAAGGATTGTCTGAAAGCATTCCTCTTGAAAAGGAGTATTTAGTCAAAGACATGAAAGAATTAATCGACAGATTAGATATTCCAGACCATAAAAAAAGAAATGGTCTTAAAACGTTCAATAACATAATTTCAAGAGCGTTCATAACCGGGCGGGAAGCACATACCTTCAAAGGAATATTAAGAAGATTGAAAAATAAAGTTGATGAACAATGAAACTACCTAGCTTTGCAGAAATAAGTATATTTGTCGTTAACAGAATTTTTCATTGGAGATTCTGGATAGCGGGACTTACAAAAAAATCTAAAGTGGCGAAAAAAGTAATTAATAAAATGCTTTTTGAAAAGGACGAAGTCGTTGTTATCCCAAATACGATTCCCGTTAATCAGACAATTGAAAGTGAAGCGTCAGAATTTTTACCTACAGAAATTATCAAAGAAGTTATCAAAAAAACTGATGACATTGTTATAATGAACACTTGTCTTTGCAGAACTTCAAATGATTGTAAAGATTATCCTCAGGACATAGGATGTATTTTCCTAGGACCTACAAGCCGGAAAATTCCAAGAACCATAGGAAAAACTGCTACTAAACAGGAAGCCCTAGAACATGTTGATAAAGCTGATGCTGCAGGATTAAGTCACATCATCGGCAGAAATAAAATCGACACAGTATGGATGAATGTAAGACCCGGAGAAGGTTTACTGACCGTATGCCATTGCTGCCCATGCTGCTGCTTGTGGAAAGTCGTGCCAAGGCTGGAAGATGAAATTGCAAATAAGATTTACCGGCTGGAAGGAGTTACAGTAAAGTTAAACGAAGAAAATTGTAAAAAATGTATGAAATGTACAAAAGAAAATGTTTGCATGTTTGAGGCGCTTTCAGTGCAAAACGGTAAAGTTACAATTGATCATGACACCTGCAGAGGTTGTGGCCTTTGCGTTAATGTATGCAAATTCAATGCAATGACTATTGAATATGATGATGAAACTATTAACAGTGTAGTTAATAGAATGTATAATTTAATTGAAGAATAAATTTACTTGTGTGAAAAAATGGCAATTTTAAGTGATAGAGACATAATAGAATATTTGAATGAGGGAAAAATAACCATTGACCCCATTTTAGATGAAAAACAAATCCAGCCATCTTCCATTGATATGAGATTGGGGGATGAGTTTAAAGTATTTAAAGTTATTAGAAAACCTTATATTGATCCTAAAGATGAAGAGGACGTCTCATCTTACATGGAATCGACTACCGTAGCTGAAGGTGAAGCATTTATAATTCATCCTAATGAATTCGCCCTTGCCACAACTCTAGAATACGTTAAGATACCTGATGATTTGGTTGCAAGAGTGGAAGGCCGTTCCAGCATGGGAAGGTTAGGCGTTACCATGCACGTTACCGCAGGATTTATCGATCCGGGTTTTGAAGGCAAAATCACATTGGAAATATCAAACATCGGTGCAATGCCTGTAGCGTTATATCCGGGGCAAAGAGTATGTCAAATTGTTTTTGAAACAATGACAAGTCCTTCAGAAATACCATATGGACACCCAAGCAGAAATAGTAAATATATGGGCCAAACTCGCCCGGAAAGCAGTAGAGTCAAACAAGATTACGAACTAAAAAAATAATTGGAGATAATATTTATGAATCATGATAAAATGTCAAATATCAGTGCAAAAAGAGGATTTTTATGGCCGTCCTTTGAGATTTACTCAGGAGTATCAGGTTTTACCGACTACGGACCTCTCGGAGCAAGCCTGAAAAATAATATTATGCAGAAATGGAGAAAACAGTACGTTTCAGGGGAAGGATTTTATGAAATTGAAGGCCCTACCGTAATGCCTAAAGAAGTTTTAAAGGCATCAGGTCACGTTGACAACTTTACAGATCCCATGTGTAAATGTGAAGAGTGCGGAGAAGTGTTCAGAGCAGACCACATTATCGAGGAAGTAATCGGTGAAGATGTGGAAAGCCTTGAAAACGAAGAGCTTGACCAAATTGTCATTGACAACAACATCACCTGTCCCGAATGTGGCGGAAAACTGTCAAACATCTGGAACTACAACCTGATGTTTAAAACAGAAATCGGTGCTAAAGGAGATAAAGTAGGGTACATGAGACCTGAAACCGCACAGGGAATATTCATTTTGTTCAAAAGATTGGAAAGATTCTTCAGAGGAAAACTTCCATTCGGTGCTGTGCAGCTTGGTAAAGCATACAGAAATGAAATTTCACCAAGACAGGGAGTTATCAGACTTAGGGAATTCACACAGGCGGAAGCAGAAATCTTTTTAAACCCTAAAGACAAAACACATCCTAAATTCTCCCAAATTGAAGATGTGATATTGCGCCTAAACTCACAGGAAGTTCAGGAAAACAATTTAGAACCAATAGAAATAACTGCACGTGAAGCTCTTGACAAAGGCATTGTCGCAAATGAAATGTTAATTTACCAATTATACTTAGCCCGCAAATTTTTAACCGAAATTGGTATTCCTGAAGATGTCTTGAGATTCAGACAACACTTGGCAGGGGAAATGGCTCACTATGCACTTGACTGCTGGGACGTTGAAGTTTTAACCGACAAATACGGTTGGGTTGAAATTATCGGAATTGCAGACAGAGGAGATTACGACCTAACATCACATTCCAAATACAGTAACGATGAACTGAACGTATTCGTTGAATATGACGAACCTAAAAAAGTCCAAAAAACAATCGTTAAACCAAATCTATCCAAATTCGGACCAATATTTAAAGGAGACTCACCTAAAGTAAAACAAGCGATTGAGGAAGCTGACGTTTCTGAAATCAAGGCAGCTATCGAAAAAGAAGGAAAATTTGTTGTGGAGCTGGATAAAACCTATGAAGTAAGTGAAGATTTACTCCTATTTGAAGACGTTGAAGAGGAAATTACCGGTGAAAAAATCGTTCCCCACGTAATTGAACCTTCATTCGGTATTGACCGCATCACATACTCCGTATTATTGCATTCATTTACCGAAACTGACGGAAAAGATTATTTCAAATTTGACAAGTCTGTTGCTCCAGTGCAACTTGGAATTTTCCCACTAGTAAACAAGGAAGGTCCTCGTGAAATAGCTCAAGATTTAACTGAACAGTTAAGAATGGCTGGTTTTACAGTAGAATACGATGCCACAGGCACTATCGGCAAAAGATATGCCAGAGCTGATGAAATTGGTATTCCACTTGCAATAACAGTGGACTTTGACACCATCGAAGATAATCAGGTGACCGTAAGGAACAGAGACACCGAAAAGCAAGATAGAATTGCAATTTCAGAATTGCCGGACTATTTAGAAAAATATTATAAATGAGTATCGAACTCATTTATTTTTCTTTTTAAAATTTTTAAAAAGCCTATTGGCCCAATCAATAGACTCCTCATTTTTTGAAATCAATAACCGGTTTTGATCAAAATAACCATTTTCCATAAAAAATCCTAAAATCATCACTTCATCAGTGACTATTAATAAAAAGGAATCAGATTCATCAAATGGAATTAATTTATTGATGTTAGATTTCTTTTTAAAAACATCCAAAGCTTTTTTTGGAACCAAAATCTCAACATCTTTGTTTTGAGAAATTAATTCATTTAAGGCGGCAAAAAATGGCTCATAATAAAATGGCAATATGCATTTGACGAATTGGGCTTTTGACAATGAGTTTTCAATGAAATTATAAGTCCTATATGCATCCACACCACTTGATTCCATCAATCTTGCTTTGCCAAGTAAGTATAACTCGACAACAGATTCATTTGGAATAACATCTACAATATGGCCATCCAAAATATTAAAGAATTCATTTAATAAATTAATTAATTCATGCAATTCTAAAATATTTTGGATTTTAACCTTTGCTGATGCAGTAAGGAAATATTTGTTGTGCTCCCTATAAAGCAAATTTTTTAGCTCCAAATCATGGATATTGCTTGAAACGGAACTGTAACTTAAACCAGTGTTGTCTGTCATTTCTTTCATATTCTGTGGCTTTTCAAATAGTGTTGCCAATATCTTTAATCTTATAAAGGAGTTTGTTGAGAATTTGACATCCTCAAAAATTGTGTCCAAATCTTTTATATATTCTTCATTTTTAAACATGTGTTACCACCTATGTAGTATTACTTATGAAGTTATTTTTATTACTGAAAAATATAAACCCTCTCAAAGTGAACCGAATCACATGACAACACTTCCAAAAGATTTAAAAATAAAGACAACAATCAGATAATTTTTTAAGACATGACAAAGAAAAATGAACTTAAATAAATATTATAGAGGAAATATGATGATTGACACCCATATGCATGCAGACTCAAGAAGCAGTGAAGATTTTGAAAAAATGTATTTGGCCGGAATTAAAACCGCCATAACCTGCAGTTATTACCCGTACAAAATCGAACATGAAATAATCCTTTTAAACCACTTAAATAGAATTTTGGAATATGATACAAAACGAGCTGGAGAATATGGGCTTGATTTAAAAGTAGCCTTGGGGATTCATCCTACAAACACAATAAAAAATCCCGAACCAATCTATGAAAGTTTGTATAAATGGATTGAAAACAAACAGATAGTTGCCATTGGTGAAATCGGTCTTGAAGATTTAACAGATGAAGAAATTGCTACATTTAAAAAACAATTGGACATAGCCGATGATACATCCTCCAAAGTCATAATTCATACTCCCAGAAAAAATAAAAAGGACGTGTTGAAAAAAATATTGGAAATACTGCCTCAACATCTCGATGAAAAACAGGCAGTAATAGACCACATTAATCCTGAGGTCGTGCATGATGCAATTGATACGGATTGCATGCTTGGTTTAACAGTACAGCCCCAAAAAATGGACAAACATGAAGCAATATCCATTTTAGATGAATACGGTTTTGACAATTTCTTGTTAAACAGTGACATTAGCAACAAAGCATCAGATCCCCTTTCTGTTCCTAAAACTATCCGTGAATTAGAGAGATTGAACTACAATTCCGGAGATATTGAAAAAATTTCTCATAAAAACGCACAGGAATTTTTTGAAATCTAACAAAAAATGGGATAACTTATGGAAGGGAGGATGAATTATTTTTATGAATCTCATTAAAAATGTTCCAATACCAATTTGCGGATTGATTCTTGCATTGTTATCACTGGGAAATCTCACCCAGGAGATTCATCCATATCTAAGAATCCTCTTTGGTAGTATTGGAATAATATTTTTAATTTTAATACTGCTTAAACTAATTTTTCACACAAATCTAATTAAGAAAGACTTTAAAAATCCGGTTATTGCCAGCAGTTCCGGTACTTTTTCCATGAGTTTGATGATTCTATCTACATACATCATAACATTTAACTCCACTATTGCATATGGAGTGTGGATTATTGGAATAGCTTTGCATATTTTACTAATGATTTACTTTACCTATCATTTTATCGTGCATGATTTTAATATTTTGAATGTTTATCCCACATACTGGATAGTGTTTATTGGAATAACAATGGGAGCAATCACATCAGGTGTTCATGGAATAACCTCAATCGGATACATATTTTTCATAATCGGATTTGCAGCAATGATAATAACTTTACCATTAGTGATTTACAGATACATCCGATATCCCAATGTCCCTGATGCAAACAAGCCATTAATATGTATTTTTACAGCAGTTTTAAGCATACTGATTGTCGGTTATCTAAATACTGCATCTGCAATATCCATTGAATTCATTTCAGTGCTTTACCTATTCGCATGCATATTCTATATCTTTGCACTTTTGAAATTCATTGAATATAGGAATTTGGATTTTTATCCCAGCTTTTCGGCATTCACATTTCCATTTGTAATCAGTGCACTGGCAACAAAAGGAATCCTATCAAAAATGACCTCAAATGCAATATATGGGATTTTAAAAATAGAAACGGCAATAGCTATTGTAATTGTATGTTATATTCTAATCAGATATATTAAATTTTTAAAAAATAGTTATGAAAGTAGAAATTAATCTACTTATCCTTTGTTAATCACTTTCACTTTTTTAGGAGAAACAATGATTAACTCCTTATCATCAGTTTTGGCAAGCAATAATGCCTGAACACCATATCTTGACCTCATCTGATTGATTTTATCGCCCGCCAATTTAAAATTAGCAGCACTTTCCCTTTCCAAAAATGATAAATCAAGGATTACAGGATTGTTTTCTTCCAAAACCTGGTCAACCATATAGTTAATATCATCAATAGTTTTTGGCCTGATTAAAACAATCTCATAAAATGACTGTTCGGGAATAATAACATAATCATCATCAACATAATCATCCATTGGACTTGGACGAGGACTAGGGTTAGGATTAGGATTTACCGGTTGTCCGGGCCTTTGCTGATTATTACTAGGATGTTGTTGTGTTGAATTACTTCTACCTTCGGATTTAGTGAGATTATTAATCATTTGAGATAAATTTTCTAAAGCGTTTTCGTTATTATTGTTATTGTTATTGTTAATTTCAGTTTCCTCAAAACCCAAACTTCTTTTTAAATTATCAGTAAAACTCATTTAAACTACTCTCCCAAATATTCAAGGATTGCATCTAATAATTTAGAAGCCCCATTATTGTAAACATCTTCTGCAGGCAAGTTATATGTTGATTCAAAATATTCAGGACACATATCCAATTCAGCATTCTTAAGATTTACTGAAAGCCCAACCACTTTTGTAGGTTCAACAGCCTCGATTGCCCTGATTTCTTCAGCAATACCGCGAGGTTCCCTATACGGATGGTTTGGTCTGTGTCCGACAATTACTGCATCTGGAGAAGCACCAATCAAAATCGCAGCAGACAAACCTCTTGGATGAGGATTGCCTTTTTCAGTCAAGCTGGATTGGCCTTCAATAAAAATAATATCCGGTTTTTTAGTTTCTTCAACATATCTGATTGCTGACAAAACAGCCGCCGGAACATCCATTGCAGATAAACTTCCAGCCCTAAAATTAAAATCAGTAGGTTCTTCCAATCCCATTTCATCAGTGGAAATAATAGCAGGAGTTAAACCTCTTTCACTTGCAGCCAAACCAAGCATTTTAGTTGTAGTTCTTTTACCACATTCCTGAGATGTTCCCCCAACAAAAATTACTGGAGCGTTAGGAGCGTAAGATATCTTTGGTAAAACTTCACATGATTTTTCAGGAGCTATTCCAGCAATTTTTTCCACAACGTCTAATCTTGGACCAATCTCTTTAATAACCACAGTTTTTGAATCAGCAAATTTCTTTAAGGATATGTTTTCCTCAACTGACAAAGATCTAAAAGAAGTGATGACATTTAATCCCGCATCAATAGCTTGAACAGCATATTTTAATGCAGCGCCTTCAGCACCAATAGGCAACATTACAACAAGTGATTTTGCTTCAGGTGCACTTTCCAAACATTCCTCTAGGCTACCTGCAACAACATGTCCGCAAAATTGTTTTCCTTGTTTTCTTTCATCATCATCAATGAAACCTACGGCTTCAACACCATCAAGATTGGAGAACTTTTCACCTCCACCACCACATCCGACTACGATGAATGGATTTAAATCCTGAATTTCTTTAACTGAATTTACTGAATACAAAAATTTCACCCCTATCCTATAATTTATAACTTATAACTAATCATGTAAATTATCATAATTTTTCAAAAGAAATATTTCAAAAAATAATATATTAATATTAATTATAATTTTTCACATTAATAAAGTATGATGTTTTAATGGAAATTATTTATAAATATAGTGACAAAATAAAATTATATATATAAATTTTTATCAAGGAGAAACTAACATGAGAAAACCTTATGTTATACTAATTGGAAGCGCATCCGGTATTGGAAAATCAACAATTGCTGCGGAACTTGCTAAATCATTAAATATAAAACATTTAATTGAAAGTGACTTTATAAGAGCAGTTGTTCGTGGAATAATTGGAAAGGAATATGCTCCGGCACTTCACAGCTCATCATACGATGCATACAAACACCTGAGAAACAAGAATCGCTATGAAAGTTATGACGAGCTAGTATCAGCAGGTTTTGATGAGCATGCAGCATCAGTCATACCCGGCCTTGAAAAAATAATCCAAAGGGCAATCACAGATTATGACGATATCATCATAGAAGGTGTCCATCTTGTTCCGGGACTCATAAACATCGAACAGTTCAAGGAATATGCCAACATTTACTTTTTCGTATTGAGTTCAGATGAAGAATCCCACAAGGACAGGTTTGTAAAAAGGGCAGTTCAGATACATAGAGGCGGAAAACAGCTTGATTTTTTTAGAGAAAACAGAATTATTCATGATCATCTTTTAAATCAGGCCAGAATCAATGATGTCAGTATTATAAAAGCCGAATCCATTGACAAAACGCTTGACAGAATATTGTCCGTCATCAACAAGTCATGTGCAACAATCAATCTGACAAACAGTGTGGATGAACTGGCCGATGTCATAGACATAATAATTAAAAAACATAACGGAAGCATGGAAAAAGTTGTTTACAATATCAAAGGATTCAAGGAACCCTTAATTAGAAACATCAGTGTTTCAGATGCAGATTCCGCTGAAGGATTCATTGAAAAAATTAATGAGGATGAAAGCAAAAAGGAATATCTAGATGAACTGTATAAATTGTCCGATTACAGAAAGACAACCATCTGTGCTGCCAGCAGTGAAAAATTAAATAATATTATTGAAGAATTAACTGAAAAAGGATATGTTTTAAATGAATGAAGAAGAATTAAATGGAATGATTATTAAATGCCCCGCCTGTTTTGTAGAAGGAAAAGCCAAATCAATAATGAGAGAATTGGACATACCTCACTTTGGAAAGGTTATGGAAACAACCATACAATGCCCCGAATGCGGCTTCAGGCACAGCGACATCATCGCACTGGAACAAAACGATCCAGCAAAATATGTATTGAAAATCAATAAAAACACATTAACTGTAAGGGTCGTCAGGTCACAGTCCGCTACAGTTTCAATTCCAGAAGTTGGAATAAAAGTAGAGCCGGGACCAAAATCAGAAGGTTACGTTACAAATGTTGAAGGCATGCTCAACAGATTTGAAGATGCAGTTAAAAAGGCATTAACCATTTTTGATGATGATGAATCACAAAAAAACGCAAAAAATACATTAAATCAAATTCAGGACCTTAAGGAAGGCAATGGAACTGCAACATTGATTATTCTTGATCCTTTCGGTCAAAGCAATATAGTTAGTGACAGTGCAGAGATTCTTGAAATTCCTGAAGAGGAACTTAAAGATTTAAGAACAGGTTTTAGTCATATTGAAGAAAATTAAGAAAGAAGATTATTCTTCTTCCTCTTCTTCATCAAGACTTGCTGAAAAACTAGCAAAAGAGTCTTCTTCAACAACATCTTTTAATTTTAAAGTTTTTTGAACATCCATTGCTAATGCATCACAATCTGCTTTAATAGCATTTAAATGTAATAAAATTCTTTCTTTTTCTTGATTAATTCTTTCAATATTAGTGTATGGATAAGTAGATTCTTTAAGCATTTCGTATTCAATAGTAGTGTATGGATAATCATTTAATTGTTTACATACGTTTTTCAATACTTCGCCTAAAAATTTGTTCATTTCTACTTTTACTCTTTCCCTGATCATTTTGTCGTCATCAAGATTTTCTTTCATTAAACGTACAACTTCAGCTTTTGCGAAAGGTAATTTTTCTTCTTCTTCATCAACAAATTCTTCAGAAGTTTCTTCAATCATTTCTTCTTCAGCCATAATTACACCTCGTTTAATTAATTAAAAATATTGACTCATACATTAATTTTTCTAAAAAAATATAATTTCATCAATATCTAACTATAATTTTGTCGGAACTTTTATTTAAAGGTATTGATTTAATTAGAGAAAAGAAGCAGTATTCAACCAGTTTTAACTATCACTATTAAAATAATTAATCATGAAATTAATAATTTTGACAGTAACTGAATTTTGAAAAATCGTTTTAAAAAAATAAAAAATAGTAGCATGAAAGCTACTTAAAATTATCTTTTCTTTAAGATAGTGTTACCATAGAATGCACCCATAGTAAACACGAACAACAATACAATAACCATAATAGGATTACCACATCTGTTCTTTAATAGAATGGAATCTGAAAATCCATTATTTTGCCTATTTTCAGGATAGTTATCATTGTTTTTAGAGTTTACATCATGAGATTTTTGCTTTTCAGCAACATCTATTGAAACAGTATCATTGTTGTTGGATAAATCCTGGTCAAAATTATCGCTTGTAACTGAAACTTTATTTAATACAATACCTGCTTTCATAGCTACAGCTTCAATCTCCAGAGTTGCTGATTCACCAGCATCCAGGAAATCCAATGACCATATACCATCAACTTCATCAAAATCACCGCTACTTGCACGGAATGATTTTAATTTTAATGATTTATCCATTATTTCACTAACTTTAATGTTTTTTGCCCCATCAGGACCATTATTAGTTAATTTAATGAAATATTTTACCAAATCGCCTACAGAATACCTGTATTTTGAAACTGTTTTTCTGATTGACAAATCACTTGCAGGATACACATACAGATAATTCTCATCATCATTGTTGCTCAAGTTCGGATCTGTCTCGCTAGCCCAGACATTTGCACTATTTATAAAGTTACCAGTGGCTTGGATTTTGCAGACAATTGTCAGTTGTCTTGACTCGCCATTGGCCAAATCACCAATATCCCAAATTGAATCTGAATAAAATCCATCTCCAAATACGTCAACAATAACTAAACCTTCAGGAACAATATCACTGACAAAGACATTGCTTGCATCATTTGGACCATAATTTGTGACTATTAATGTCCATTCGACCAAATCAAGGTAATTTGCATCAGATACGTTAACTAATTTGATAATATCCAAATCAGCTATAGGATTGACAGTGATTTTTTCACTATCTTTGCTGTTTGATTCGTTCCAATCATATTGGGACGGGACATACATAGCAATGTTTTCCACATCCTCTAAAGTGTTTACCTCACAGCGAAGTACAAGGGATTCACTGGAGCCGTTTGCCAAATAATCAATATTCCATATGTTATCCGCATAACTGCCTTTGCTTGCTTCATAACTGATCAAATTCAATCCAGAACCCATTAAATCCATAATCTGGATATTCTCAGCGGCGTCCGGACCATTGTTTGTAACAGTTATTGTCCATTCAATTATGTCTGCGAAATTAGGATTTGAATTATCAACTGTTTTGACAACATTAATATCTGAAGACTTTGCTACGAAAACTGATTCGTTTGCAATATTGTTTGATAAATCAGGATCGTATTCCTTACATGTGATTTTAACAATGTTGGTTAAATCGCCGGTCTGTAAAACTTGACAAATAAGTTCAAGAGTCTGGCTTTCACCACTTTCAATACAGCAAACCGACCAGATTCCGTTGTCATAAAATCCTTTGGATGCAGTGTAATTAATTACTTTTAATCCTGTTGGCAGAATTTCCTCAACAATTACTTCTGTTGCCTTATTTGGACCATTATTAGATGCAATTATTGTCCATTTAACCAATTGCAAATAATTTACTTCTGAAGCGTTAGTTAATTTAATTACCGCCAGATCAGAAGCGTTTGCAACAGTAATAACTTGAGTATTATTTATGTTGCTCTGATTATAATCAAATTCATTTCCGTGAACTGAAACATTGTTTTCAATCAATTCTGTTCCATTGACTTTTGTAATTATGTTTAAGGTTTTAGTTTGGCCTTTTTGAATATTTCCAACATTCCATACGCCGGAATTGTGATCATATTTGCCCGCACCGTCATCACTAACCCAAATCAGGGATTTCGGAAGCATTTCAGTTACAACAACGCCTGTTGCACTGTCAGGACCTCTATTATATACAGTCAATGTCCATTTTACATTGTCATGATAGTTCGGTGCTGAGTTGTTGACTACCTTAGTTACTGAGAGATCTGCTGCAGGATTAACATTAACGGAAGCATCATCCCTGTTATTGGACACTACAGGATCAAACTCACTTCCTTCAACACTGGCAACATTAACGAAATTACCTGTGCCATTTGCTTTGGAATAAATTTCAACTACCTCTTTTGCGCCAACTGCCAAATTGCCAATATTTATAATGCCATTAGCGTAAGGCCTTGAAGAATTCAAATAAACAAAACCTTTCGGCAGCACATCCTGGATTTTAACACCACTGGCCGCATCAGGACCCTTATTTGTAACAGTAATTGTCCATTTAACAACATCCAAATAATTTACAGCACCAGAACTTACATCTTTAACAATACTCAAATCACTGGCTTTTGGCACAGAAATTTGCTTTTGATCATTATTACTTGATGAATTCCAGTCAAATTCATTTCCTGTAACTGAAGCAGTGTTTACAATAACACCAGTTGTATTAACTCTGCAGACAATGTTTAATTTTGCCTGACCATTTACATTTAATGTTCCAACATCCCATTTACCAGTATTATGATCATATTTACCAGAACCGTCATCACTAACCCAAATCAAAGACTTAGGAAGCGCTTCACTGACAACAACACCAGTAGCCCTGTCAGGACCATTATTGGATACAGTCAATGTCCATTTAACTAGCCCTTGATAATTCGGTGCAGAAGTATTGATGTCTTTTGTTACTTTCAAATCAGATGCAGGTTTTACCACTACGGAAACATTATTCTTATTGTTTGAAGGGTTATGGTCGTATTCGTTGCCATCTACACTAGCAATATTGACGAAAGTTCCTGTAATGTTAGCTTTGGAATAAATGTCCACACTTGCTTTTGCGCCAACCGCCAAATTACCAATGTTAATGCGTCCATTAACATAAGGTTTTGTGGAGTTTAAATAAATGAAACCTTTAGGTAATGTATCATAAATCCAAACGCCAGTGGCTGCATCAGGACCTTTGTTTGTGACTGTCAGTGTCCATTTAACAACATCCAAATAATTAACGACACCTGAAGCAACCTCTTTAACAATACTTAAATCACTAGATTTTGCAACATTAATCTGTTTTTGATCATTATTACTTGATGAATTCCAGTCAAATTCATTTCCTGTAACTGAAGCAGTGTTTACAATAACACCAGTTGTATTAACTCTGCAGACAATGTTTAATTTTGCCTGACCATTTACATTTAATGTTCCAACATCCCATTTACCAGTATTATGATCATATTTACCAGAACCGTCATCACTAACCCAAATCAAAGACTTAGGAAGCGCTTCACTGACAACAACACCAGTAGCCCTGTCAGGACCATTATTGGATACAGTCAATGTCCATTTAACTAGCCCTTGATAATTCGGTGCAGAAGTATTGATGTCTTTTGTTACTTTCAAATCAGATGCAGGTTTTACCACTACGGAAACATTATTCTTATTGTTTGAAGGGTTATGGTCGTATTCGTTGCCATCTACACTAGCAATATTGACGAAAGTTCCTGTAATGTTAGCTTTGGAATAAATGTCCACACTTGCTTTTGCGCCAACCGCCAAATTACCAATGTTAATGCGTCCATTAACATAAGGTTTTGTGGAGTTTAAATAAATGAAACCTTTAGGTAATGTATCATAAATCCAAACGCCAGTGGCTGCATCAGGACCTTTGTTTGTGACTGTCAGTGTCCATTTAACAACATCCAAATAATTAACGACACCTGAAGCAACCTCTTTAACAATACTTAAATCACTAGATTTTGCAACATTAATCTGTTTTTGATCATTATTACTTGATGAATTCCAGTCAAATTCATTTCCTGTAACTGAAGCAGTGTTTACAATAACACCAGTTGTATTAACTCTGCAGACAATGTTTAATTTTGCCTGACCATTTACATTTAATGTTCCAACATCCCATTTACCAGTATTATGATCATATTTACCAGAACCGTCATCACTAACCCAAATCAAAGACTTAGGAAGCGCTTCACTGACAACAACACCAGTAGCCCTGTCAGGACCATTATTGGATACAGTCAATGTCCATGTAACTTTATCACCCAAATTAGGTGAAGTGTTGCTGATGTCTTTTGTTACTTTCAAATCAATTGCAGGATTAACATTAACAGAAGCATCATCCCTGTTATTGGACACTACAGGGTCAAACTCACTTCCTTCAACACTGGCAACATTAACAAAGCTACCTGTGTTGTCAGCTCTTGAGTAAATTTCAACAACCGCTTTCGCACCAACTGCCAAATTACCTATATTCACAACACCATTGCTATAAGGTCTGGACGAATTAATGTAAGTAAAACCTTTAGGCAATACGTCTGAAATTTTAACGCCTGTTGCAGTATTCGGACCGTTATTAGATACTGTTAAAGTCCATTTTACAACATCATGATAATTTAGCACAGCGGAACTTGCCTCCTTGACAATGCTCAAATCAGCAGCAAGATTTCCGTTAGTTACTGCATCATCATGATTATTTGATTTGTCATGATCATATTCGTTTCCTGAAACTGAAACTTCGTTTTTAATTGTTCCGGTTGCATTAACCCTACATACAATGTTCAGTTTTACATGTCCGTTAACGTCTAAATTTCCAATATTCCAGCCACCTGAATTGTGATCATATTTACCTGCACCATCATCACTAACCCAAATCAGAGACTTTGGAAGCACATCACTGACAGAAACGCCTGTAGCACTATTAGGACCATGGTTAACTACATCTATTGTCCATTTTACTAAATCTCCGATATTTAAAGAGGATGCATTAGCTGTTTTTATTACTTCCAAATCAGCGGCAGGTTTTACATTGATTTTTGACTGACCCTGATTGTTGTCTAAATTATAATCTTGTTCCTTTGAGCTTACATCAGCAACATTAGTTATTTCGCCGGTTTTATTTACTGAAGTTTTAATGTTTGCAATGTAAACTTCACCGACATTGAGGGAAGCAATCTTTAAGACTCCTGTTGATGAATTGTAAGCGCCTTTTGTATCGTCTTCAAGATAAATCAATCCCTGAGGCAGAGCATCCCTTATAATTACGTCAGTTGCAACGTTTGGACCGTCGTTAGTGACATTTAATGTCCAGACAACAGTGTCTTTGAAATCTGCTACTTCAGGAGTTGCTGTTTTTTTGATTTTAACGTCAACTAGCGGAATTACTGAAAATGTTGTTGTGTTTGTTATTGCCTTGTAATAGGTATCTTCATAATGTTTTGCAGTAACATAATATTTTCCGGCTTTTAAATTCTTCAGACTGTCTGAAACTTCACCGAAACTGTCTGATTTTAATGTTTTATTGTATACTACACTTCCATCTTCATGTGTTACTGTCAGCAGAATATCCATATTGTACTCACGATCATCCTGATACAGATGTCCACTGGTGGTTGCTCCTGAAACTGGTGATTCACCATCCAATGTCAAGTAACGACTATCTGCCGCATTATATATTGCGTTTGAAACAGCAACGTCATTATATTTAGCTATGTTATTTCCTCCATGAATTACGGCACCGAAATCTTCAGTTTGACCATAGTAGATATCTTGCGCATAGATTGGCAATGCATAAACCCATGCCTGATTTTGATAGAAAATATTGTCGTTTAACTTCAGGTAAGTTCCATATTTATCATAATAAACTGCACTACCGTTTCTAGCAGTGTTGAAGTAAAATTCATTATTGGCGATATCTGCTAAAGTACTGTTGATATAGATAGCTCCACCCAATCCATCATTTAATTTATTAACATCAGGTATTGCATGATTGTTAGTGAATGATGAATCTTCAATTGTTGTTCTTTTTCCGTTGATATATACCGCACCACCGTCAATGTTTGCGATATTGTGGTCGAATGAGGAATCTGAAATATCCACATATTCCGCTTCAATATTTATGGCCCCACCAGTCTGTGAAGCTTTGTTGTTGTTAAAGTTACTGTTTTCAATGTCGATATTTTTACCGAATAATTGCACTGCACCTCCAATTGGAGCAGTATTTCCTTCAAATAAACAGTTTTGAATATTTAAATTCATAGCCATTTCCATTAATCCGGTAGATAATCCTCCACCATAATAAGTGGCGCTGTTATTTATGAAAGTGCAGTCTTTAATCATACCTGATGCATGATAGGTTAAGGCTCCGCCCTGTCCTGCTGAATTATTTACAAAAAGACACCTTTCATAGGTAATTCCGTCTCTAACACATCCTGCACCACCATGAGAAAGTTCATTTTTTGCTTCGACAAAATTATTGTAAAATTTACAATCATAAACGTAAAATTTTGGAGAGGAGTCATCCAATCCTATTTGAACTGCTCCACCGTAAGGAAATTCAAGATCATCAGAAGCATATACTCCGTTTGAATCAAACAGACAATTGATAAATGTTGTATTGTTACCATAGGCCGAAATTCCACCTGCAGTTCTTTGCGCAATATTGTTTATGAACTGACAGTTTTCAACCCACAGATTTACTGCCGAATAATTATTATATGGCGTACAAATTCCGGAACCCTGCCAAGCATGACAATCCTGGAAAATACAGTTTGTCACTTTGACATCTTGAGTTTTAACATAGATTCCACCCCCATTTCCAGTATTATAAGCATTAACAAACTTTATGTTGTTAAATGTTGATCCTTTAGCTGCCCTAACGACATCGAAAATTAAAGTCATCTTCTTTCCGTCCAATGTTGCCGTGGAATCCGCCGTGAATTTTAACGGTTTGGCAACTCTGATAGAACCATTAACCTTTTCAGCAACATAAGTCCCTTTCAGTTTTATTGTATCCCCTTCATCTGCCCGGTCAATAGCATTTTGTATATCTGAAAATTTTCCACCTTCAACTGTAATTGTTTTACCTAAAATTTCACTGTTTTGAGCACCCAATGAATTATCAACCTCCAAATTTGAATTTAAAACATTTTCCTGAGAATTTCCTAGTTTATCTTCCATAATTAATTCACTTTTAATTCCGTCTGCAGTTTGATTGAATTCAGTAGCACATACGCCATCCAAGCTGATGCCCACTGATGTGAAAATCAGCACGATAAACAGCAGTGAAATTAAAAAGTGTTTGCTAATAGATATTTTTTGACTATTTTTAAACATTTAAATCACCTTTTTGAGGACGATTATTAACTATTAATTAGCAAAAAACTATTAATCAGCAATTAAACTTTTTATTTTAGCTTAAATTTAATAAAATTCCAATTCCAATAATAAATTTAGCAATAAACGACAATTTAATAGATTAACATTTAATAGCTATCCAACACAAGAATATTTTAAACAAATATTTTGACAAAAATTATGCAATTATTCCAATTCACTACACTGAATTAAATTTTTATAAAACTCAATTAAATTGTAGTTAAAATAAAAGATAATCTTTCTAAATCCTCAAAAAAGCTTTTAGAGTTTAAACTATTTAAATTTATGCTTTAAACTAAATTTAAATCTTTAAAATGAAAAAATATAATGTTCAAACGGAATTATTGCAGTGAAAAATTAAAAAAATATTTTAGTTATGAAAAGAAATAATTATATATTAATTAAAAGTTAAGGAAAAAAGATATGAAAAAACAAATTGCAATACTACTGTTGGCCATATTAATAGTTGCCCCATTTGTTCAAGATGTTACTGCATCAAAAACCGTTTTTATAACTGCGGACAATATTATAGACCACGATAAAGATGTTAAAATGTTGAACTCCATCAAGAGTTACATTGAAGAAATTAGCGGAGGAGAACTTCAGGTAATTGTAGACAACCAAGCCCCATCTCCAGGTGAGGGATATCGGGCTATACAGGTAACAAGTGATATAAGCATATGCCTTGCGGCATGCGACGCCGGAAATTATTTGCAACTGGTAACATCAACTGCTGATTCAAATAAACAAATAATTCTAGTAAATACCGGAGATTATGACTTAGACAACCACAGTAATTATCTTAGACGAGCATGGGACGACAACTATTCCAATGAAAGTTTTATAGGAATGCACGATCCAGGAACATTCCTTAAGAATTCCGGTATATATTATATCCAACCGTTAAAAGAATACCCCGACAATGGAAAAGACGGATACCTTGACAGATATGATGAAGAAATGAACAAAAAAATTGCACAGGAAATAGTTGACATTGTCAACGCCCATGGAAACGATACCAAGATAGTAAGCGACAATTTGCTCGTGACTAACAAAATATCTCCGGGAGTTATGGCAAATGCAAGTAAAGTATTAATAAACAGTAATGATACCGAAATGAACGGAACCTACGGAAATTACACCGCAGCACAATTACTTTACCAAACAAGCTCATATTTAAATGGAAACGGACTTGACATCCCCAATTCATATGACGGTCCCGAAAACCCTATGGGAATTTCATTTTTAGTAAAAGACAAATATTCAATATATGACTATATTAAAATGGCAGGGATTGTCAGAAACTATATGGATGAAAATGGACGAGCCCCAGATTCAATTGAATATGAAGGAGCACATATCGGTTATTATGATTTATTATACAACTTTGCAAAAATAACTCAAAATCATACTGATGCCAAACATATGGGCTTTAATCAGGAATATGAGTTTGATAAGGTCAATGATTCAATATTATTACATATTTTCCCATTTGTTTTAATATTATTTATATTATTCCTTGCATATTTAGCATATAAAAGATTTAGAAAGTATTAATAAGAATAAGTAATATAATTTATTCCGTAAATTAGTAGAGGTGAATTTATGAAAAGATATATTGCAGAATTAATTGGAACAATGGTTCTTGTATTATTTGGATGTGGAAGTGCAGCTATAGCTGGTTCAGTATTAGGCAATCTTGGAATTGCAATGGCATTCGGTTTATCTATCGTGGCTATGGCTTATGTTATTGGAGACGTCTCAGGATGTCACATAAACCCTGCTGTTTCAATCGGCATGTGGATTGATGGCAGAATGGAGGCAAAAGACTTAATCATGTACATTGTATTCCAGTGTATTGGAGCTATAATCGGTATTGCACTCTTAGCAGCTATTATTAACTGTGCTCCAAGTCTCGGAGGATACACCACTACCGGATTAGGTGCAAATGGATTCGGTTCCGCATCAAGTGTTGGTCTTGATGTTGTTGGAGCGATAATCGTGGAAATAATATTAACCTTTGTATTTGTATTTACAGTTCTCGGCGTTACTAAAAAAGCAGAAAACGGAGCTGTCGCAGGTATTGTCATCGGTTTAACTCTTGCATTTGTACATATTATGGGAATTCCATTAACAGGTACTTCAGTTAACCCTGCTAGAAGTTTAGCGCCTGCTTTATTCCTCGGTGGTCAAGCATTGCAACAAGTTTGGGTATTTATCTTAGCTCCTATTGTTGGTGCAGTCATTGCAGGTTTATTACACAAAGGATTAATATTAGAGGATGCTTAAATCCTCTAAACTTTCTTTTTTTAAAATTTAATACTTCCAGTATAAGTATAACCATTCAATTCATCAAAATCATCTTTAACTTCAAACCGGAATGTTTCTTTATTTTCAACATACAAATGCGCTAAAGCTATACCCATATCAATAGGATTCCATTTTTTAAGAACTTGTCTTTTCAATATATTCTGTTTTTGCTGGTAAACATCAAAACCCTCTTCAGTGTGCTTAAAATACCATGGCTGTGAGTTAATGGCAGAAGGCGCCAGCTGTGCGGGGATTAATTTGTCATCCTCAAAATCACTAATTTCAGACAATGCTTTCCGTTTAAAATCTGCCCTGTCCCTTGTCATCCTATCGGATTTTCCAAAGGCTATCAAAATTGAAAATTCAGGATCTTTTTGCTTTAATGAACCCATTCCAACCCAACAGCTACCAATCCCAATACTTTGCATATAAAGTGATACCTGCTGAAAAACAAATCCCAAATTTTCTCCAGCAAGAGAATTGTTTTCACAAAACAATGCCAAATAATATGGCGCACTCCAACGAGTTTTTATATCGACTTCATCTTTTTTAAAAATCTTATAATGATACTTAACAGAGCTCACCAAAGGTTTGACATTTGAAATAAACTCCCGAATTGGAGCCATATCAATTTCATCATCAAAATAATTACGACAAGATTTTCTAACATATATCTGACTTGCTAAATCCATTGAAAAATCACCTTGAATTATATATTTGAATCCATCATAATTAAAATTTAAATAATATCGAAAGGATACATAATATAAGGTGAATATATGAAAATTGTTGTTGCAATTGGAGGATCAATTTTACTTAAAGAATATGATTGTAAGAAATTCCAGGAATACAGTTCTATTTTGAAAGATTTATCTAAAGAACATGATTTATTTATCGTTGTTGGCGGTGGAAAACCTGCAAGAGAATATATTAGTGTAGTTCGTGATTTAGGTGCTGGTGAAGCACAATGCGACGATATTGGAATTGAAATTACAAGAATAAACGCAAAATTAATGTTATCTGCACTTGGTGATGCAGCATACCAAAAAGTCCCTCATAACTTCCAGGAAGCTTTAGAATTTTCAGCCAGTGAAAAAATAATTGTTATGGGCGGAACTGAACCTGCACACAGTACAGATGCAGTTTCTGCAATATTGGCTGAATACATTAATGCAGATAAGCTTATTAACTTAACTTCAGTAGATGGAATGTATACCAAAGACCCTAATAAATTTGATGACGCAGAGCTTGTTCCTGAAATCACTGCCACTGATTTGCTTGAATTTTTAAGTGGAAAAGACGTTAAGGCAGGAACCTATGAATTCTTTGACACCACTGCAGTGCAAATGATTAAAAGGTCCAATTTGGAAACTGTTATAACCAACGGATTTGAGCCTGAAAATCTAATTAAGGCTGTTAATGGCGAAAATATAGGAACAAGAGTAATAAGCGAATAGGTGAAAAAGTGGATAACCTAATTGATATTGGATTGAACCTGATGCATTCGTCTTTTAAAAAAGACAGAGTTGAAATTATTGAAGAGGCCAAAAAAGCCGGCGTTACACAGTTTATTATCACAGGAACCAATGTGAATTCAAGCCAGCTAGCAGCAGAATATGCATCAAAATATCCAGGAACATTATTTTCAACATCCGGAGTTCATCCCCATGATGCAAAAACATGCAACGGACACAGCATGTTTGAATTGGAAAAAATAGCCAAAAGCGATTGTGTAGTGGCTATTGGTGAATGCGGACTTGATTATAATAGAAATTTTTCCCCACAAGATTTGCAAAGAAAATGGTTTGAAGCACAAATTGAAGTTGCAGAAAGAACCGAATTACCGTTATTTTTACATGAACGAGAAGCGCATGAAGATTTATTCACCATTCTGGAAAGACATGATAGTGTTATTGAAAAATCAGTAGTTCACTGTTTTACTGGAACAAAACAAGAAGCCCAAAATTATGTTGATTTAGGATGTTATATTGGCGTAACCGGATGGATTTGTGACATGAAAAGAGGAAGAGACTTACAAGAAGCTGTAAGTGTGATTCCTCCTGAAAAATTAATGATTGAAACAGATGCGCCTTTTTTAATACCAAAAAACTTTGATAAAAAGCCTAAAAAAAATAGAAACGAACCAAAATATTTACCGCACATCCTCGAAACAATTGCATTATGCATGGGACTTGATAGTGAAGAACTTGCAGTTCAAGTTACTAAAAATACTAAAGAATTTTTTAAAATATAAGGAGATGAAAAAATGGCAGTAGAACCTCATAAACATTGTCCAATATGTGGAACCCCAATTCCATTAAATGAACTTGTATGCTCACCAGATTGTCAAAAAGTTTGGGACGCTAGATTAAACCAAAGAAAACGATCACAAATAATATTATATGTTGTAATTGCAATCTTTTTAATTATTTGGGCAATATTGACTTTTATGAAGTAAGATAATATGATACTGACTTCCGCAAATACCCTGGAAAATAAAAAAATAATAGAATATAAAGGTTTGGTAACCGGTGAATCCTTAATCGGATCCAACATCTATAAAGACTTATTTTCTGGAGTTCGCGATGTTGTAGGTGGAAGAACAACCAAATATGAGGAAGAAATTCAAAAGGCAAGAGAAATTGCACTAGAAAGTATGGAAGAAAAAGCCGAAGTTCTGGGCGCCAATGCAATAATCGGACTTAAAATTTCTTACGACAATCTTGGCGGCACCATGGGAAATACAATTCTTGTAACTGCTTATGGAACTGCCGTTAAAAGTGAATAAACAATGAATTTTAGAGAACGAGAAGTAAAAATAACTTACATAAGAGAAGCTATTTTATGCATTGCTTTTGGAACCGCAGTGGGCCTGGGAGTATACGGATTTTTCCTATATTTCCATATTGATATTTTTGGTTGGAACTTAGGCCTGATATTTGCACCACTTGCCGCAGGATATGCTGAAACAATATTAGCAAACAGAATAATCGGAGAGGACATAGGTGCAATCAGTGCTTTTATCCTTTTCATAGACACTACTTTTTATAGCTTTATTTTAAAGAATCCCACATTGGGAGTTAACATCATAACCATAGGATCGATAGCGATTATTTTACAAGCAGCATTTCCTACATTAATAAACTACATATTACTGGTCGGAGGATTGGGAACCTTATCTTACCTTTTAGGAATATTTAAAAGAGTTACTAGTTACTTTAATAGTAACTTAGAATATATTTACTATAAACATATCTTAAAAAAACCATATGAAATAGAAATCGAGACAGTTACAAAATTTGACGAGGAAGCAAGCAACATAAGAATAAACAATCTTGACTTTTATTTCATTACAAGCACAGACATTTTAGATAGAAACCACACTAATTTAGGACAATTCCACGCAACAGTAATCATTGAAAAAGATAAACGATTAGTACATTCAAATCAAAATAAAACTGAAATAATAACATTAAATCAATTAAAGCAAGCAAAAGATGACTGTTTAATTAAATTAACTCAATGCATTAAAGCTGCCGGAGGCAACTGTGTTGTTGATTTGGATATCCAATACGGTTTAATCGGGCTAGGAGGAGACCATTATCAGGTAAACGCAATTGGCATGGGAGTATACTTAGATTGAACCTCCGTTGTGTGAAACTATCTTTTTAATGATATGACTTTGAAAATGCAGTATCAAAAATATTCACCAAGAAAACAACTCAAAGATGATAATGAAGAAAATATATTATATTATCTTACTTGATGTTTGTACCTTTATATTTTTGGCATTACTTTTCAAATGATTTCACCGGTTTTATATATTGCTGATTATTTACTATAAAAAAAATGTTTTTTGTTGTTTTGATATACAGATTTTAATTGAAGGCATTTTTTGGTTTAAATGTTCGTATTTTTCCATAATTAATATCAAAAATGATGTCAAGGAAAAAATACCTGAGTAAAAACTATAAAAAGACACTAAAAAAATATTACAAAGACATGTTGAAAAAAACAATAAAATACAAATCGGAAGGATATAGTAAAAAATTCATACAAATAGACAGATTTAATCCGTCAAGCAAACTATGCAATGTCTGCAGATACAAAAAACATTAAACTAACACTGAACATACACCAATGGACCTGCAAAATGCCACACAACATAAGACAGAGACATAAACGCAGAAAAAAAACATACTACAATGACGCAAAATAACATGAAAATGATTTATTTGTAAGTAAATCACAAACCGTAAGTCAACGGGAGTTAGCTTGGTAAAATCTTAACACACCAGTATTAACAGCCCAAGAATCATTTTTACAAAATAGTAAAAACATTATGTAAAAGACAATGAATTTTGACTTATACAATATCACCAAATACTCTGTTTTATGTATTATTTTAAGCATTGAAGTTATACTAACATTTATATAAAAAAATAAACAAACATTTATCCACTCATTATGAAATATTATAAATTTTTGTATATTTCTCAAAAAAATATCATAATGAGAACCAAGAAGGTGTAAATATTTCGAATAAAAAAACAACATTATTGATTTCAGTTGTTTTTATGTTCTTCATATTACTGGGAACTGTTAGCGCAACTGAATTAAGTAATGTTACAAGTACAGTAACTTCAGATTTAATAGTTGATGATGGAAAATTATCTTTAGATAATTCAGAAGCATCAAATTTAGAACCTACTTTAAAATCAGATTTGGAAACTACCTCTTTACAGAGCGATAGTACCAACACTAGCGAATCTTCAGGAAATGATGTTTCAAATAACACTACTAAGGTAAACACTAAAATAGAAACCTACAATGCACGTTACTCAAAAACAGCAACAGTGTTTAAAATTGTATTGAAAGATACTGATGGAAACATTTTAGCAAATCAAAGCGTTTCTTACAAAATAAACGGTAAAACATACAAAGCAACCACTTCCGAACAGGGTATTGCTCACTTTACCGCCTCTGCTTTTAGCAAAGGAACTTACACTATAACTGCCACATATAATGGAGATTCACAATACATAAAAAGTTCAGTTTCCAAAAAGATTAAAGTTATTTCTTCAATTTCAGCATCAGATATGGTCACAAGATATGGTGCTGATAAAAACTATTCAGCGAAGTTTTTAAGGGATAATGGTAATTTACAAGAAAGTAATGTTAAAATCACACTTAATGGTAAGACTTACACCATTAAAACTGATTCAAAAGGATATGCTCAAATATCCATTTCAACTCTTTTGCCGGGAACATATAGTATAAAGTTATATAATCCCTACTCAAAAGAAACAGTTACAAAAACAATTACCATTAAAAAAGCTAGCAGTAAAATTACTGCATCAAACAAATATGTACTTCCCAATACCAAAAGTACATACACAGTTGTATTGAAAAACAGCAAAAATGAACCTTTGAAAAATGCCAAGATTCAATTTACATATAATAAAAAACAAGTAACTGCTTCGACCAATGCGAACGGAGAAGCTAAAATAACTATCTCCTCACTTTCGAAGGGTACTTACACTATTACTTATAAATACAATGGAAACAGCAAATACAATGCAGTTTCAGGATCTAAAAAATTGTACGTTAAAGAGTCAACTACAACCTTAAAGGCAAGTACATTAAAAATGCAGTATAATGACGGTTCTTCATTTTCCGTAACCGCCACTAACTCCGCCGGAAAAGCTTTAGCAAATAAAACTATTAAATTTACATTAAATAGTAAAACAACCTCTGTTACTACTGACAGCAAGGGTGTAGCAAAACTTGCAATAGGTGATTTAAAGCCTAATACATACACTGTTAAATACACATATTCAACAGCAGGCTTGAAGGATTACAATAAAGGAACAGGTAGCCTTGTGATTTCAAAACAAAAAGTGAATATTACTGCAAACGATTTAGTGATGGAACATAACGATGGATCAGTTTACCAAGTAACGGTGAAAAACAAGACAGGATCCAATCTTAATGGCATAGAAGTTCAATTTACTTTAAACGAAAAATCTTCTAAAGTAAAAACTGATGAAAACGGAGTTGCTAAACTGGCAGTAAATGAACAAATTGGATATTATCCTATTGATGTTAAAGTTGATACAACTTACTACACTTCTTCAAAAGTAACAAAACATGTCCTAGTTAATGGTACCAAATTTATCGCAAGCGATGTGGCCGTACCATCAAGTACATCATCCACATTCCAAGTACAAGTACTTGATGGTCAAGAAAATCCTATAGCTACTACCATTAAATTTACATTAAATGGCAAAGAAGAATCTGTACAAACAAACGCAAATGGTATTGCAAAACTTACACTATCCGGATTAACTAAAGGTGAATATACAGTAACATACACTGATGGAAAAACATCAGGTTCTTCAAAAATAACTGTTGTCGATAAAGTAACACTCAAAGAAATTATTGCAGCATCCCAATACGTTAAAAAATACATTGAAAGCAATGAGGGATTGCCGAAAACTGTTCAAATTGGATCTGTAACTTACTCAACAGCAGAATACGTATATTTAGCATCACAAGCAATTATTAACTTAAAAAACAATAATAAGAAAGATATTGAAGTTCAACAAGTTAATAGTCCCGCTAATCCACAATCTGCATCTAACTTAGGTAATTTATATGATTACCTTGCAGTTGCAAAAAGTATTGTAAATACCTGTAAATCAAAAGGAACTATGCCGAATTCTGTGAGTTCAAAAGTTGGAACAATAGGATACAATGGTTTAGTCTATGCTACAGCGCGTATAGTGGCATTTTATGATGATAATTCAATCATGCCAAACTATGTATCAATCAAAACTTATGAATCAAGCAGTTCAAGTTCTTTAAACACTAAGAACACAATAACAAACTTAGCGGCATACTTAAAGTCTTCCACAAATTGTCAAGTGGGCAATAGTAAAATTAAATCAATTGTTAATTCAATTACATCAGGATTAACAACAGACAAAGCTAAAGCTACTGCAATATACAATTATGTGCGTGATTACATATCTTACAGTTTCTATTACGACACAAAATATGGTGCTGTCGGCACTTTAAATTCAAAAACAGGTAACTGTGTTGACCAAGCTCATTTATTAGTTGCCATGTATAGAACTGCAGGCCTTGCAGCAAGATATGTTCACGGTACTTGCTATTTCACATTAAGTGGAAGTACATATGGACACGTTTGGACCCAAGTATTGATTGGTGATACTTGGATTGTAGGCGATCCGACAAGTTCCAGAAATTCATTTGGAAATGTGGTTAATTGGAACAATTACAATTATAATCTTAAAGGTTATTATGCAAGTATTGCATTCTAATTAACTTCTTTTTTATTTTTTATCTTTAAAATTTTTGAGATTTTATTTTTAAACCTGATCGATTTTTAATTTTAAATCAAATTTTGCGAATTTGGTTTCATATAGGAATTTGTTCATGTCTTTATCCAATTTACGGGCTAATGAAAGAACAACCTCTAAAAAATCATCAAAATCCTGTTTTGATTGTGAATCCAAACCGTGAGCCAATATTGAACGGTTTCTCTTTTGAGTCATGTTTTTGATTTTGTTTTCATTTTCAAGATATATCTTACCCAATTCATCATTCAGTTCATTTAAAAGTAAGAAATCCTTAATAAGACCAATTCTGATTTTTCCATCTTCTCTTGTTTTTTCCAAATCTTCAATGAATACATCTGAAACATCATTCTCTTTTAAAACTGAAACATCGACATCTGAACTTTCAATATTGTATTTATTCAATCTGATTTGAGCTATCAGTTCAAATGAACGGTACAAACGTGCAATCGCATCATCATATTTATATTCCTCAGCCCTTCTTATAGAATTATTAATCAGACTTGCAAGAATATAACAGTTCTTCAAGTTTTCAGATTTTGAATTTACAATAATTCCTAAAGCATTGAGATTTTTCTTTAGAATTGATTTGATTTCCACAATCTCCATATGGTTAGCATTGACTTGTCTTAAATAATTATATGCCTCTTCAAACTCCATAATGTCCCAGGAATAATATCCCTCACAAAGAGCTAAAAATGAGTCCTTATGAATACTTAAATCAACAATATATTTTAATATCTCAATGCACTCTCTGAAACGATAGGAATTAAAATTTTGTCTTGATCTGATAAGAACGAACCTATCATAAATCTTATATAGATTCTGATAGTTTATAAGTTCAGTTCCAGCAGATACCTCACCGGTTGACCTATCCCCCCCAATTGATATCAAATCAGTCCTATAAAACATTCCACAGCAGGCCATTGCTGCAGACATGGTTTTGGTCCCAGAGGTATAATCCATTATTATCTGATAATCATTCTTGTTTTCAGAGTATCCGAAATCCCATATTTTAGACTCAAAAACTTCAAAGCATGCATTGAAATCATCAATAGCTTCAAGTGGAACAATCTGATAATCTTCATCTAAAATAAATTCATCATTATCCTTTTTGAACAACGCTTCAATATAATCAATAGTGTGTTTGGACTTTTCAGAGGCAAAAAATACTATATGATGAGGATAAATCTTGGTAATTGTAGAATATAACTTTTGAGCAAGTATTCCAAAACCATCTTCACCAGAACTACCATTAACCCCTGTTCCAACTGTCATAAAAAGAATTATTTCTTTCCTCCTCATATTATTACCTCCTAACTCCTGATTTCATCCAATCTCTTTTTAAACTCAGCATCATCTTTACAATTACCAATAGCTTTCATCAAAATATCCTTTTCACTGTCAACATCACCCTGACTTTGATATATTCCAATTAACGCTTCATAAGCTCTTTTAGAATCAGGCAATGTAAAGATAACCTGTTTATACAGTTCACTTGCCTCTTCCAATTGACCCTTCTTTTCCAAGTATTTTGCCTCATTCATCAAATCTGCAATCTTTTTAAACTTGCTGTCTTCTTTTTTTGGTTTTATTTTGCCTTCAACATTTTTTAATTTATTAAAGATGTCACCGGCAGTCTTTTCATCGAAATTTTCTCCAACTTTTCTTTCTTCACCCATGTTAATCACCTATGGTAAAATTCCGAGCATTTTTAATGCTATATAAAATACCACTACTGAAAATATTATTTTTAACTTTTTTTGAGGAATTCTATGTGCGAATTTAGCACCTATGGATGCTAAAGGTACTGAAAAACAGGAAATCATCAAGAAATTTATAATGCTTACATATCCAATAGAATACGGAAATGTACTTACTCCCCAGCCGGTTACGATATATGATAAAAATCCTCCAACTGCTGTGAGGCAGATAAATACTGAAGAGGTTCCGATAGCTTCAATTAAAGAAAAACCTAGAAGTGAGGTTAATATAGCTATTAAAAATACTCCCCCGCCGATACCCAAAAGTCCTGATGAAAAACCTACAAAAAGACCGATGATTCCACTTGTTAGCAAATTGAAAGGAATTTTAGCTTCATCACGTTCTTTATTTATATCAATAATGTTTTTAACAACTACAAACAGCAGCAAACAACCGAATATTATCTCTAATACTCTTGACGGGAGCCCTGATGCGACAAATCCTCCAACTGCGCCGCCGATTATACCGAAGACCCCCAGTTGAATTCCGGGCTTCAGGATATTGTCCATGGTTCTTGTGTGTCTGTAAGCACCGCTCATTGATGTTGGAATAATGATTGCAAGACTGGTACCCAATGAAATCAGCATTGCAAGATCAGGATTTACACCCACATATTTAAGCAGAAAGTACTGAAGAGGTACGATTAAAAATCCTCCTCCAACACCTAAAAGTCCAGATGCAAAACCTGCACAGATGCCTATTAAAATTAATCCGATTAAATATGTGCTGTCTAGAAATATCATGCTTATCCGTAACTGTGTTTCGTTAATTCACTGTTGGCTGGCCATCAGAGTGCAATACCCCATCCAACTTTTCTAAATTCTTATCTCATCATGTTTATCAGATTGCTTCAATGCCACTGATGCTCATTATATTGGATGGTGCGTCATCTTTAAGACCTTTTAAAAAATGTCTGTTTTCCAAATCCAACCAGTTCAACACTCTTTAATTTCAACATTTGCTTAACCGCTTCATTTATCCAAATTGTTGTAGCCATTCAAAATCACATGCACACATTCATTGCATATTTGCATATAGTGCTTTACCAAATTATTGTAGATTTGGTAAAAATTCTTGGCGGTTATACTTTTAGTAGCATAAGGATTAACAAGCTATCCTAGGACTACTTTCCGTTTTGTTAATTTTATTAACAATTATATTTATGCCATATAGATATAAATAATTTTATGATTGAATATAAATTCCAATTTAAACAGATGAATTCCTTCTTAAATGAGGACTTGAAAACTTAAACGAAATAATCGAATGTGAAGACGATAAAGAAAAACTAAATAACCTGAGAAATACACTTGGGTCAAAACCAAAACATAAAATATAAAAAATTATTAAAAATCCTAAAAGACAACAATCTTAACATGGACATATTTGACGTATATTCTCTTACATAATGATTTTATCATTTTGTAAAAATGATTCTTGGACTGCTACATTAACTTATGAAAAAAGCTACAATTTAAAAATAGCATTAAAATAATTACTCAAAAGACTGATTAAAAAATAAGTTGTTCATTAAACTATGAAAATAATTAATCATAAAAATAAAATAAAGAAGGGCTGTGCATCAACCCTCAACCATTATCAGTTTTCCCGTCGACGGATCCTTATAAACCTTGCCCATCTCAGCATAACCCTGAGGCGAACAGTTGCTTGTATCCTGCACCCCATCCAACTGAATGCCCCGCTCAATCTCAGCAGTCTTTTTTTGCATCTCTTCTGAATGTTCTCGTTTGAATCAATCATCACCTGTATATTCCAGGAAATAATAACAAAAACCAAAAAACCCACAGCAATAACCAGCACCGCATCAGATAAGGCATCCAAATCAGTCACAGCCCTATCACACCACCGTTTTCTAATTTTTCCAAGCACATAACACAACGCACCGGAACCTATACCCTCAATAGTGGTTTTAAAAGCAATTGTCAGAGATGATGGCAGAGTGTTGATGTCCCCCGCACCCAATTTAAGAGATGGTGATGCAAACGGATTTATTCAAAAATAAATGGAAGTTTCACAACAAAACAGATAAGATAATCCTAAAAGGATTTTTAGATTAAAATCAACGGAGAATAGACACATGAATTATATAACAATTGATGAAATCAATAATGAAATGTTACAGGTCAAATCTAGAACGAATAGAAATGTATTTCAGATGATTTAAGTGTTTATCTAGTGTCAAAAATTTAAATGATATAATATCCCAATTATATCCTGAATTAAACAAAACGCAATTAACAACTTTCAATATATTTAATTATTAAAGAATTCTTTCATGAATCCTTCTTTAAATTCATTCTGAGTGAGAATTGAATTTTCCATATTTGCAAGTTCCTTAAATGGAGCGTATCTTTTTTGTAGCTTATTGTCCATTCTTAGATATTTATAACTTTTACTCTCATTTCCTTCGCTTTCATAAGCATCATTTAAAAATACAACATACAGCCTTTTTGGAACTTTTAAAAGCCATGAGATAAATTCTTCTTTATTATACTCCAAACACATTTTTTCGCAATAATACTTATAAATTTTAGGTAAAGTCAAAAACAATGAATCAGAAGGCTTAATTTTCAAATTACATAATATCTCATCATCATACCTGTTCTTAACACCATTAAGAGCATCTATTAAATCAGCATCATCCAATTTTTCACTGCATTTATCCATAACTTCTTCTAAATCTAAAGTGGTATTAAAAGTTCCTTTAAATTCAATCAGATACATCCTACCATTTTCAAAATGTAATGCATCGACAGATGATGGACGATTTCCTTTAACATGCCCATTTTTCTTCAGATGACTATTCCAGCACATATTGTCTAAATCAAAAATGCAACCATCATCATCAATTAATGGATATTTGTATTCATTTTCTGATTTAGACACTTCACTGAATTTATCAAATGACTTACGGGCATAATCTGGAAAATTATCTTGATTTTTAAAGAAATTCAGCAAATCTTCAAAATCCTTATTATTAAATGTCATGCTAATCCCCCAAATCGTCTTTTAAATCCGCTTGGACTTTGACTTTATGGATAATGTCAAAGGGGTTTCCTAAATTATCATATACCTCAATGATTTCATCATTTTCAAGTAAATTGTAATTATATTTCTCAACACCATCCACTTTTTCTGTCAAGTAAAAATTTGTATCCTCCACTAAATCATAATATCTTGAATATGCTTCCATTGCTTCTGCAAAAAATGGACTGTGAGTATTGACATATAACGTAATGTTCAAGTCCCTAGCTGCTAAAACCAGGATTTTTGCAAATTCCACCTGAAAACCAGGATGCAAATTGATTTCAGGCTCATCCAATATCAGAAAACTGTTTTTTGTTAATTCATTATTATCAAGCAATAATTGAATAGTTGCTAACTGTTTAAGTCCTGAAGCAGTATTTTGCATGGAAAAGGTTTCACCATCCTTATTAAATATGAATATGTCTTCTGATGGAACATATTCAAATTTTCCATCAATTAATTCATCCATACTGGTTTTAAATCCATTTAAATCCTTATAAAATTCATCACCATAAACATCATCTGCTCTTTTTATCTTTTTAAGTTTTCTCTCAAGCATTTGTAAATGATACTGTGAACTTCTACGATTGTTTTCTAAGATTGAAGGAGAATCAATGTAAATAACATTTTGGAAATTAAAGTAATTTAGAAAATCTTTGCTGATGCGGGTTTCACTTTTTTCATCACCAATTTTAATATCCTGATTGAATTCATCACAATGAAACTTAATATGGGCATTGCGAAATCTGTTTAATGAACTTCCATATTCTGATTCCACCAACGCATTAAAAACAGTGATATACCTAACATTCTCATCATTATTGAGTTCAATAATATGATATAAACTATTCAAATCATTAATGCACAATTCCTTATCTTTAAAATCTTCTCCTTCTAAAATTATAGTGATTTGAGAATATGCTTCTTCAAATAATTCTGGAGATATCGGATTATTGATTAGGGAATTTTTTACCTGATTGAATTTGGATTCCATTTCCTGTGAAGTTTTGACTTTCCAATACTCTACAAAATTTAACAATCTGAAATGAATATTATTGTTTGCCAATTGGGTTCCTTCACTAGATGCTGCTGTTAAAAGTGAAAATAGAAACTTGCTTGAAGTGGATTTACCTGTGCTGTTTTTACCAACAATAACATTTATTTTTCCAATCTCCAAATCCGCTTTATTGATAAGACCTAAATTTTCAATTTCAAGTAACATTTCAGCAGCCATAATATTTTCTCCATTGGTTAATTTACTTACTATAATTTATAAAATTAGACATATATAAACTTATTTAAATTCTTAAAATTTAAAGTTTCTTAATATATGATGAAATTTTTAGCATAGAAGCAATTTTACAAACTCAAAACAATTTTAAAAAGATTTTATCAATAACACACTAACCACTAAAAAAAAAGATATGAATCCAGAGTAAAATAAAAAAACAATTAATTAAAATAACAGCCACACCCGTAACCGTTAGTTTAATATAATATAAATTAACCTTCAACCATGATGAGCTTGCCCGTCGACGGATTCTTATACCTTAACCATCTTAGCATAACCCTGAGGCGAACAGTTGCTTGTATCCTGCACCCCATCCAACTGAATGCCCCGCTCAATCTCAACAGTCTTTTTTTGCATCTCTTCTGAATGTTCTCTTTTGAATCAATCATCACCTGCATATTCCAGGAAATAATAACAAAGACAAGAAAAACCACATTGCATCCTCTAGTTGGATGTACCAGCCATCGGATCTTCCTCAACACGCTCATGCCTACTCTGTCTGCTTCTAACCATAATTATCTACTCCATATAGTCAAGCACCACATCAGACAAGACATCCAAATCAACTAAAGCCCCATCACACCACCGTTTTCTGATTTTTCCAAGCACATAACACAACGCACCGGAACCTATACCCCCAATAGGGGTTTTAAAAGCAATTGTCAGGGATGACACCAAAGTGTTGATGTCCCCCGCACCCAGTGCGGCAAGCCCCGGACCCATAGGAATCAGGGCACCATCAAACCCAAGGCGGACCGACGAGAATGATGACATCAGTCTTGTTCAAAATCTTGTCAATACGCCCCTCTTCAACCTCAACAAGCCTACAGGCCAAAGCCTCACGTGAATACTTCTTCATAGTTGAGGAATTGACAATTTCAGATAGTATAACTTTCTGATTAGACGGAATGCTACTGTTTTTAATAATATTTTTAATCTCATCAATAAATCCGGCATTGTTAATCGCCCACATCATATCACGAGTATCACTGACATTATGATTGCAGTTTTTAAAGTACTCAGCAATTACCTCACCCAACAAAAAGAGTGAAAGAACCACAATAATCAAAAGAATAATTAATACAGGTATTGTAAGGCTCTATGAGATGATGTTCATCACATCCGCAATGAAGTGTCACCAAAAAAATAAACCATTAATAAAAAAACCCCCCTTCCCATTAATAAAAAAAATGGGAAAGATGAAAACTTCTCAATTTTTTCGTGTTTAAATTTTTCCATTAATACATAAAACCGGACAATGATGATTGCCCCGATTTAAGGAGAAAATAACATTTAATTCGACAGTCCAGGATTCCCCACTAATAGGAATCCTGGGGAAAGACCAATCTAATCTTCCTCTTTATAGTCACTTAACAAATTGATGTCAGATTATATTGAATTTATTTACAATAAATATATTGTCACAACAATCAATAATCCAAAGATTATCCCTAATCATTTAATTAAATGATTACATAAATTATTATTTAATTTATCAAGTATTTAACTATTTATATATTAAATAAAGTAAATATCATTCTTAATTTGTAAAATTACAAGATTAAAACAATATTTGTATTAAGACATTAATTTTACAAAAAAAGACAACATAATCCATTTAATCATACACACAGTTAATTGTCATGTAGAATACCACCTGTCAACATCAACTCTTTTAACTTGATTATCAATAACAATCCTTTAATATTATAAGCCCCATAGTATGAAAAAGCTTCGCATACATCGGCAGCTCATCACAGACATCATTGCGCACGAACCAATCAATGGATAGAATTCATAGACCTAAAAAATGAAAATACTGAATTATCATCAAATACTCCAAATATTGACCTAAAAAGTATTTAAGTATTCTAAATATAACTAAAATATGCAAAATAACTTAAAAAAAAGAAAATAAAACAAGGAAATCTATACGAATCCTTGTGCGAGAAACTAGTGGAACCATCTACTTTTAGCCTATTTTAATAATGATTAATTTGAAGAGTGTTGTCCACTAATTGCCAAAATTTGAAAAACCTCATCAGCCCCCTCCCAATTT
>CAZQWN010000001.1:31715-94509 GCA_964596915.1 uncultured Methanobrevibacter sp. | reverse complement strand
CTACAGAAGATGCTGCTGCCATACCTTGTCCCATACCGGAACCTAAACCTGCAAAACCAATAGCTGCACCTACACCAATAGATACAATACCTGCTTCCACTGGTAAAGCTTTAGCTTGACCAATGAATCCTGCAAATACTAATAATAAGATTGCTACTAAGAATCCGTAAATAGCCTGAGTCTCTGGTAATGCAGAGAAAATAATACCACGAGCAAACATGTCATTATCTTCTGCAACTGCGCCTACAGAACCAGCAGCTGCCATACCTTGTCCTAAACCGGAACCTAATCCAGCAAAACCAATTGCTACTCCAGCACCAATAGCTGCTAAAGCAGTACCTAAAGCAATTTCTACCATATTTAATTCACCTTTGAAATAATATTGATTTTTAAATTTAATTTAAGATATAAATGAAAAATTTTTAATTTTTAATTTTTGTAAATGTCCTTTTTGCTTTGAAAGCTTCGAATTTACCTTTACCTTCCATGAAGAATTGTGCAAAGAATTCCACATAGTTAAGACGTAAAGCATTAACAAATGCACCTAATACCTGGAATGCAAAGTTTGCAATATGACCGCCAATAAATACTATGACTGCAAGTATGATACCTACAAAAGGAATCATATCATTTACTAAACCAGTTAAGATGTTAACTGTCATAGCGATACCGCCTGTAGCCAAACATAATGCTAAAAGACGAGCGTAGGATAAAACATCTCCCATGTAACTGAAAATATCCATTACACCGTATGCTCCGTTAGCCCAAATTAACATTCCAATGGTTGCAATTACTAATATTGCGCCTATAATCATACCTATCAAACCGATAGAAGGCATGAGGTATCCTAAAGCAAGGAAGATAATACCAGCTTCAAATACAAACCAACAGATTTGAGAACCAATAGCCTCTTTCATATTTCCATATCTAATATTATTGATAGCACCCATAATGAATCCGATATTAGTGTATACTAGACCGATTGCAATAGCAATTACAAGGATATTTTGAGGATTCTTAAAGGATTCGACCATAGCAATGACTGTTGGTAATTTGAAACCTAACATCCTTTCTGGGAAGTCCCCAAGGAAACCATTGGTTATCAAACCCAGTACAACCGACCACAGTCCGGACCAAATTAAAATCCAACCAAAAGAATGCATAGATTCTCTGACTTTACCTAATCCTTTTAACAATACAAC
Organism: uncultured Methanobrevibacter sp.; assembly: GCA_964596915.1. GTDB lineage: Archaea > Methanobacteriota > Methanobacteria > Methanobacteriales > Methanobacteriaceae > Methanocatella. The sequence goes on along the minus strand of CAZQWN010000001.1, from coordinate 93,307 downwards.
ACCAATAACAGCCACAATTAAACCATAAACTGCATCGGTTAAACAGAAACCGAAGAAGAATGGGAATGAAATTGCAACAAATATTGTTGGGTCAAGTGCATTATAACGTACTGGAGAGTACATATCAACAAGATATTCGAAAGGTTTTGAATACCATCCGTTTTCTTGTAAAATAGGAACATTTTCATCATCTGTACCTTCAACTTCAATTGTTTCAAAGGCACAATGTCCGTCAGAACTTTTTTCAACCAATTGTTCTACTTTTTCAGTGTCTTTTACAGGCACCCATGCTTCAAGTACATAAGCATCTTTAGTTTGAACAAATGAGGAAAGAATTTCGTTCTTTTCTTTTTCATTTTCCAATTGTTCTTTGAGAGCTAATATTTCATCGTCCCATTGTTCAGCGACTGCTCTTAATTCTGATTTAATAGAAGCACGTTCTGATTCAATGGTTAATAATCGGGAATCAGCGTTTGAAATAATGTGTTGAGGAGTTCCTTCAACATCACCTACTTCAATTCTCTCAAAGTCAAATTTACGAAGTGTTGAATAAACATCATCGCTTAATTCTTTTAATGTCACTACAGTAATAATTTCTCCATCCTTATCATCTGCAGGGACAGTAAATACTTCTAATTCATCTGTCAATTTACTTAATTCATTTTTGATTTCTGAAGCAGATTCAGCATTAATCCTACCAACAGTAGTAGAAGTGTACTTTGAATCTTTTAAAAGAGCTAAATCCATGTCAAAATTAGATAAGCGATTAGCCAAACTTTTATTAGACTTGAGTTCACTTGTTTCAGCGTCGAGTGCGGATAACTTCCCTTCAATAACACTTGTTTTACTCTCTACTTGAGCCAATGTATCTTCAGCTTTTTGAATAACTGCTTCAGTATCCAAAGCTTCTACTTCTTTTTGAACTGGCATGTCCGGACTAATAAAAGACATTAAAGTATCTTTTAACCCATGGCCTTCTGATAAAGAATCTCCTAATAGTTCAGATATACCGTTTGTTTTCATTAGAAGTGAAGATAACTTACCTGTGTATGGAGTGGCTTTTGCGGGAGTTACAATATCCGCTAATTCAGGATCTTGCTGAATGCTTTCAGAAATATCACTGACTTGTACTAGCCCAGATTCGTGGAGAGCATCCACAGTAGGAGCTACATACTTTTCCAGTGTAACTATTCTAATTTTTCGCATTCTAGCTGTCTTGAACATATAATCTCACACTACAAAATATTTTTGACAATAATAGAAGCAGCTTCATCGACATTTGCCATAGCTTTGTCCTTTAAGGATTTGACATCCACTGCGGACTGCTCAGCAATATCTTGCGCTTCTTTTTTAGCTTTATCTTCTGCATCAAAAACAGTATTTTTTGCTTCTTCTTCTGCTGCAACTTTAGCTTCAGAAATGATTTCTTCAGCTTTTAATTTTGATTCAGCAATCAAATCATTTGATTGGGACTCTGAATCAACAATTAGTTGCTCAGCATCTGATTCAGCTTTTTTTATCATTGCGATTGCGTCTGATATCTCTGCCATAATTAATCACCATGGTGTAATTATTTTTGTTGTGTAATATATATATCTTTTACTATTCAATATTGGTAAAAATAGCTGAAATTGTAATTAAATTAAAAAAAAGCATTTAAAAAATAAAATTTATATCAAAATATTAAAGAAAAAAATAAATAAAAGATAAATAATTTATCTATAGAACCATTTTAATATACTAGGAGGTAATTTCTGTAAATAAGCCAATATTGCGATTATTATAATGATTAAACCAACAATAGCGAATCCAATATTGTAAGGATAATCCAATAACATATAACCACTTGCACCAATCACGATGCCTTCAATGAAAAATACCGCTTTGGTCCAGCTAGGATTATATAAAATTATAAAATAAGCAATAGCTATTAAAATGAATATAACTGCAGTTGCAATAACATCATTTGTAATTGGCTTGTGATTCAAAAATGGTGAAATTGCCCAAAGTATCAGCACTAATGCCAACATTACCCCTAAAAATTTAAACATTTTAACATTTGCCATAATAACACTACTTTTAATTTTAACTTCATTATATTTATATCATTATATTCTAAATGATATACATGGAACGGGCAGTTTGGATAATTCTCAATAGAAATTTTTCACTGACTATGGACAGTGAAATTAAAGACAAAAAGATTGTTGATAAAAAATTCTCACCAGGAAGTGACATCTGGACTAATGAACTTCCACGACTGGGATTCAGTGATGAAAAAGTTCAAAAGGACTATGATGATTTTATATCAGACATAGTAAGTTTATTTGCAGAACCCATGGTTGATAATGTATTCATTGATGCGAAATTAGGTGAAGAATCCGAATATATTAACGCCAAAGATTCATTGGTAATAAGAAAAATAGAAGAATATAGTGTAGATGAAATTATAGGATAGCATTCGCCTTGTCCAATATTTCATCCATGTTACTAAATTCCAGCGGCTCTCCTTCCTCAGATACTTTTTCTGTCGTAATCAATACATTTGGAGAGGCCCATAAAAAAGAATAAGAAAAATATGCCACATTAATTATTATAAAAACCCAGGAAATGGATAACGCTAAAATTAAACAGACTGCTTGGATTAATAAATTTCCATATCTCCTTTTTCTCATCAGTATATAATGTTCTTCCTGTTGTGTAATCTTAAACTTTTTTTGGGACAATTCCTCTGAAATCTTTTCCATTTCCGAAGAACTATCCGCACCAAGTATAAATAAATTCATTTTAATCAATGTAGACTACAAACTCATCCAATTCTTTTCTTGGAGTTTCACGAGGTTCTGCATTCGGATATCCTAACGGAGTGAACAATACAGCTTCCTCATTTTCAGCCAAGTCCAGGAAACTGTGAGCTTCATGTTTCTTGAATGCTCCAATGTAACATGTTCCAAGACCTACGTCCTGTGCTGCCAGAATCATGTGATCCATCACGATTGTTGCATCTATATCCGCAATATTTTTTTGATCCCACGGTCTTGTCCATGCTTTGTCTATTACTGCAACCACACACAAAACATAAGGAGCTTCCACAAACCATTTCGCACCGTAAATTTTGGACAATGCTTCTTTATGCTTTTTGGTATCAATTACAAAAACTTTAAAAGGCTGTGCATTAACACCAGTCGGAGCGATTGTAGCCGCTTTTAAAACATATTCCAATTTTTCTTTTTCAACTTCTTTGTCCAGATACCCTCTAACGCTGTATCTTTCGGTGATTACATCAATAAATTCCATCATATCTTCCTCCTTCATATATTACATCATCAAGGTCACAAAAACGTCTGAATTCATCCTCTTCCATATTTTCTTCATGAATATGTGCAATTATACCAGGAATCCTTCCAATGATAAATATTCCCAGTCCCAAATCCGGAGTAAAACCTAAATCTGACAAAATTGCAGCATTTGCACCATCCACATTAAGCCGGATTTTCTTTTTTTGATATACCAAATCCTCCAATGCCAAAGCCAGCTTGACATGAGGTCCGATAAAACCTTCCTTAATGACCATTTCCATTAATTTATCAGCCCTCGGATCAACATTATGATATCTATGGCCAAAACCCGGTATTTTTTCATCACTACCGATATATTCATTGTAGATATCAATGGCCAGGCTTGCGATTTGCTTGTTGTCAATGTCGGAATCTTCGGTTCTATATATTGAATTGATTCTTGACTGATACAGCTGCATGGTTTTTTCAATAGCTCCTGCATGTTTATGTCCAAAGGACAATAACGCTCCCGCCACTGCGGAATTTAAAGGTGAACCTGAAGAAGCAATCAATCTAGCTGTTTGAGTACTCGGCGGTGTTACTCCATGATCACAGAATGAAACCAGAACATGATTAAACACTTTTCCTTCCTTAAGAGAAGGCAACCTTCCCTTTAAAATCAAATAAACCATATCACTATAACGGATTTTTTCAATTAAATCTCTTTGATTGTATCCCATAGTCACAATCTTGTCTTCCTCTACACGAGAAATTTTGGTCTTTAAAGAACGAGAATTAACTCTGAAATTATTTTCTTGCATTTTTATGTACCTTGAAATTTTGTTAATATAATTATATTAGTATTATAATTTTAATGTTGCTACTCTCGGCTCGACAAAGCATGATGGTCTGATAGCAACTATTCTGACACCACTTGCCCTTTGATTTCCAATATTTACATAGGAACCCAATACGGTGGTTTTTCCACCAAAACCCAATGGCCCGATTCCAGTTTCATTTAATTTGCGGGAAACATATTTTTCAGCATCACTTTGACTGTCCAAATTACCATATGCAATTGACTTCAAAAGAAGAGCATTTGCTTCATAATGTGTTCTTCCAATACCTATTGACGGAATTGACGGTGTGCAACCCAATAAATTTAAAGACTCTTTCAACCAATCACAAGCAGTGCCGATGACATTATAAAATGAGCGCTTATGATAAACTCTATATGTTTTAGCCCTGATTTCAGGACCTCCACCTTCAAGAATGAAATGTAAATTTAATGTGTCTGGTGAAATATCCCTTTTATATGTGGATTCATCATTTGCAGAATCGATTAATATGGATGTGGGCTTCAGCATTCCCGGTTTTTCATACAAACCTTCACTTTGTTCTATTCTTTGAATGTCATTGCCTTTAACAGCCATTGGCCTTGCAGGAAGACTGTTCAATCCCAAGTCAATTCCTTCATGAATCTGATTTAACAATTCCCCTGAAATTTCCCTTTCACAACCAATCTCAACAATAACATGAGGAATTCCAGTATCATCACATAAAGGGAACCCGGTTTTTTCACCTACTTTATAATTCTCCAGAATTTGTGATAAAGCCCAGCAGGCATTTTCATTATCTTCAATGTCTATAGCATGGTTTAAAGCTTTTAATTTATCGTCTGTCAATGTGGTTGATGCATTGATGATGGTTTTGGAAATATCCTCTACAATATCCATAAAATCACTCTGGAATTGATAAGTCATCACTTTTAGACGGAGATGCGATGGCATCAGGACAGTATTCATCAATCATCCTTTTGACAAGCCCAACTTGTTTTATGCGTGCTATCGCTTCTTTTTCAGTAGTGTCCCAGTTATGGTTGGCTGCAACAGAACCTCCAGTCTTTAAATAAACGGGGGCTGCAACATCAATAAATTTAGGAACTTCATAATGGCGAATGAATCCTCCTGTAGATTTTGGATTTTCCGTATGTAAATCAATTGCCATATCAACCGCATTTCTGATAGATGCAATCATCGGAATCTGCAGATCCCGAACAGGATTTAATGAATTCAACCCCTGTTCCTCCAATAGCTTTGCAGATGCAGGGTTTGAATGGCCTGCATGAGCGGATAATTTAAAATGAGTATTTTTTGGAATTTCACCTTCATTTCTCATCTTGTTTAATACCCAAAGCAATCCCTCATCATACAATAGGATTCCACGAACTCCCAATCTGCATGCCCTTTCAACATCCTCAATCGCATAAACGAGATTGTCATAACCTCTAAGACGATAACCTATCCTGCTTCCCTCCTTTGTATGAACGGTTGCAGAAGTATCATATGTTGCCCTGGGACCTACCGATAAAAACAGTTCACATCCATAATCAACGGCCAAATCCACCATTTTTCTTATTTCATCATCATTGAGCAGCATTATTCCCTTTGTTTGAGTAACCCTATGAATAAAAATATCATTTTTAACAGATTCTTTTAAAAGGGCATCCATTGTTTTAGGAGATTGGATTCCCGGAACCTCAAAACGATACTGCCCCCCATCTCCAAAGCGTTTATCGGATATGAAATCAGAAAAAGTTTGTGAAATTCCAATATTACTTAAAAATTCTTTTGTTTTATCCATATTATCTACCCATTCAGTTTTTGAACAACATATTTCATAGAATACTCTTCAATGGAATCTATTACAGTCAGATTTCTCACGTCATAAAGAGGATTGTTTGATTTGAATTTATCAATTAACTCGCTTAGCTGGTATGGATTTTCAAAATCTCCCTTTGGAAGCATGGTGATATTTTGAAATACACCATTTCTAAATGCCTTATCCAATTTTATTATTACATTGGATGGTCTTTTATCAGGGTATAACTCATTTAACTTTTCATCCGGAAGAATAATCATCTTATTGACCAGATTCTTTATACTGTTAACTGTATCGACGGTTGAATAATTATCTAAAAGACCATATTCCATCAGTTGGTTTATATCATCAACTGTGACATCTCCAACCACAAGAGATATTGCGACGGCATAAGGCAGTGACTGCTTTAACTCTTCAACATTTTTAGGATTGAAATTATTGTGTTGCGCTGCTACATCATATGTCTTGACGGCTATATTGTCAATGTGGTCATATTCATCGCCTATACTCGCCCTCAGCTTTAACGCAGTGTCAATGGATGAATGAATGTGTCTGCAGAAGGGATATTTTTTAAAGTAAATGTCCCTGACCCTTACTCTGCCTATTTCTTTTAAGGCTTTTTCAAAAGAGAAATCTTCAGATTTATAATCAATGTTTGGATAAACCATGGTTTTTAAAAATCCTTCATTTCCTTCAAAAATTGTCCCACTTCCAGTGAAACCGTTTCTTGCAAGAAAAGCGGACAATATTCCATTATACACTGCCTTACCCACATGCAGAGATTTGCCCATGGAACCTCCATGATCAGATTCCAAAAGTCCGGCAGATTGAGTTCCGCATAAACCCAAAGCATTTAAAATCTGTTCCTCATCAAGCTTTAACAATTTTGAAGCTACTGCTCCTGCAACAAATGCCCCGATGGTGCCTGTTGTATGAAAACCGTTGTTTCTGTGGTCCGGATTTACAATTTTACCCAACAAGATTCCAACTTCATAACCGACAATTACAGCTTCTAAAAAATCTTTACCACTTAAATCGAAGCTTTCAGATATTGCAAGTGCTGTTGGAAATATAACTGCTCCCAAATGGATTTGAGCACCTCTGTGACCATCATCCAACTCGAGCACATGAGCAGATACACCATTTAGAAATCCGGCAACCAATATATCGGTTTTTTTATTTTTTCCAATTATTGAAGCTTTTAAATTATAATTTAAGTTTCCTGAAAATATTTCTTCAACTGTATTGAAAGCTATTTCTGAAGCCTGTTCGCTTGAACCACGATAAGTTACTCCAAAAAAATCTAAAAAAGCCGCTTTTACAGTAGTGATGGATTCCACAGTTGCTTTTTCATAACGGTAATTTGAAATAAATTTAGAAATATTTTTTAAAAACATAACACACCTAACTATAATATATGTAAAAATAGGTTAAATAGTTAACTTATACTATTTAAAAAATATATTTAAACTGCTGGAACTCCGGTTAAAACAAGTACAATATGTGCTACAATAGCTGCACCATAATAAGTTGCTGCAATAACAAGTACTGTGATTACAATTGCTCTCCAGCCTAATGCCTTGAATTCATCCCAACTTTTACCCATTCCAATACCAACATAAGCCAAAAAGACAGTTACAATTGATAAAAGTTCTATCTGAGATACATAGTAAAGAACAAATTCTGATGTCGGCATTCCAGGAAATGCAAGCACAATACCTATTATACTGATATACAAAATAGATGAAATATTCAACGGAAGTTCCCTTTCAAGCCATACCCCGGCAAGAGTAATCAATGACAATATTCCCATCCCTACCAAAGAGTCTGCGATCGGATGCTTATATCCCAAATAATTGCCTATAACGGTGATAATGGAAAATATAATCAATAGCAAAATCCAGTTGAAAATACCATGAACAGAAACGTTTTCAGACCCGTCAATCAAATCAGGCATTATTCATCATCCCCCTTTTTGGCAGTTATGGATTCCCTTCCAATTTTCGGTTCCAACCAGTTGTACATTTTTTCTGTCAATGGAAGTGCTATAAATATTACAATATAAATTCCCACACAGAATGAAAGCAAGTTACTGAATCCTGCAAATGCTTCAATTTGGGTTTCCATTCCTGGGAATGCTGCTAGAGTCGGGCCTATAGCAGCCGCATTCATACTTGCACTTCCCACACCACTAGCCATTGCAAATGCATATGGATGCAGCGGCAAGAAGGACAATGAGAAGGTTACAAGAAAACTTATAAATATTGTACCTATCACAGTTCCAATAATGAATATTGCAAATACTCCTCTTGATTCGGGAGAATTGAATCCGTATTTATCTACAACAACAGCAACGTTAGGTTCCCTTCCTATAGAATTAGTCATACCAATTGCCTCTTTTTTAAACCCTAAAAGCAATGCAATTGGAAGTACAAGTATTGTCGCCAAGTGCCCCAGTTCCTGCAAGATTAAAGCAGGACCCATTTCAAAAATCAAGTGTATGGATTGGCCGCTTGAAACAGCCAGTTTTGCAATTAAAACGCCGATGAAAAGCATCATTGCCCCTTCAGCAATACGGGCCTGTTTTCTCTGAATCCAAGTAATTGGCTTTGCAAGATAAAAAACCAGCCCCAAAACTATGGTATAAATCAAAGGCATGATCGTAATAGCAACATCTTTTGTGATTGGAATCTTGATAGTGCCTATTAATTCCGCAATAATAACTAATATAAGTACAGTAATATGTAATCTGTAATCTCTCCAAGGATTCTTCTTTAAAATTCGTTTATCGGTTTTTTCACGATAAATATGTTCAACTTGGCCACCATTATCCGGAATAAAAATCCACTCCCCAATCAATATAGATTTACTTATGGTACAATATTAATTACATAAACCATATTATATAAATTAATACCATTTAATTTTAAAAAATTCACAAAAGATGAAAAAAAATAGATGAAAAAAGAAAAAAAATTTCACAAAATATGAAAAAATTAGACCGGAACACCAGTCAAAGTTAAAATTACATGAGCCACAACTGCAGAACCCAGATATGTTGAAGCAATCACCAAAACTGTAACGATAATTGCTCTAGGTCCCATTGCTTTAAATTCACCCCAACTTTTACCCATTCCAATACCTACATAAGCCAGAAATACTGTAACTACTGATAAAAGCTCAACTTGAGACACATAATATATTATTGGATCAGATGTGGGCATGGCTGGAAACGCAAGGACAATACCGATAACACTAATGTAGATAATTGAAGAGATATTCAACGGAAGTTCCCTCTCCATCCAAACTCCAACCAAGGTTATCAAAGACAATATCGTCATTCCAATTAGAGAATCTGCAATTGGATGTTTATAACCTATATAATTGCCAATTACCACAATGACCGAAAAGATTGCCAGAAGCAAAATCCAGTTAAATATTCCATGGACAGAAACATTCTCAGATCCGTCGATTAATTCAACCATTCATCTGCCCCCTTCATTAACAATGACATTTTTAGCAATCTTAGGCTCCAGAAACCCATATAGCTTTTCAGTCAAGGGTATTGCAACAAATATCACAATATACAAGCTTACTGAAAATGAAAGCAAGTTACTGAACCCTGAAAATGCTTCGATAGTGGTTTTTAAAGCGGGAAACGCTGCAACAGTAGGTCCCAGAGAAGCAGCATTCATACTTGCACTTCCAACACCACTAGCCATTGCAAAAGCATAAGGATGCAATGGCAAAAGAGAAACACAAATGCTTGTAAAAAAGCTTATGAACACTGTTCCGATTATAGTTCCCACAATGAATAATGCAAATATTCCTCTTGATTCCGGTGAATTGAAACCGTACTTATCAACAACAATTGCCACTTCAGGCTCACGGCCAATTGAATTGGTCATACCTATTGCCTCCCTCTTAAATCCTAAAATCAATGCTACAGGAAGAGCAATGAATATTGTGGCCAAATGCCCTAACTCCTGAAGAAGTAATGCTGGACCCATCTCAAAAATCAGATGTATTGACTGGCCACTTGATACTGCCAATTTTGCAATCAAAATACCGATGAAAAGCATCATTGCACCCTCGGCCACTTTAGATTGCTTTTTTCCTATCCATTTTATCTGCTTAATCAAATAACATGCCAATCCCAGAACCATAGTATAAAGCAATGGCATGATTGAAACTGCAACTCCTTTTGTCAAAGTTATTTCCATCGGCCCAATCATCATAGCAATTATTACCAAAACAAGTACAGTGATGTGTAAACCATAATCCTTCCAAGGATTTTTCTTTAAAATACGCTTATCAGTTTTATTTCTATAAGTGTGTACAATTCTTGTTTCATCATCATTATTTATCAAAATAATCCCCCTCCAACCTAAAATACTATTAATGTCAGATAGTTATTCTATCGAATAATCTAATATTTAAATACATATGATTTAGTTCTCAAAAGTTCTAATTATATGAATAAAAATCGTTGAAAATTAAAAAATATTTCACTAAAAGTGAACAATAAAAAATAGCTAAAAGTTACTTAATTTAAAAATAAAAAATAAAAAGAAATAATTTGTAAAAATTACATTCTACAAAGAGGTTTTGATAAGTGTCTCCTTGCAGAAACTGGTGTTTCGTAAAATTGATAATTTTTTAAATTCCTACTGATCATAATAGGAACTTTTTCATTTGAATCTATTCTTCTACCACATTTCCTACATTTGAATCCCTTGTTTTTTCCAGCGGAAGTCATTCTTTTTCCGCATTCACAAATCGGATTTTTGTATTCCACATCATTAAGAGAGATAACTTGAAATTTTTCAATGTTGAAAGTATTCTGCTCGCCTATTCCGCCAAAGACCCTGATGACATCCCCCTGACGCAAATAGGAAATGATTTTCCTGAATCCTTTAGTCGGTTCATAAGCCCCACATTCTATTTCACCGGATTCATCCCGAATGTGAAAAAACATGTGCCCACCATCAATGACATTAGGTTTATTTTTAACTTCGCCTGTGACTTCATAGCACCCAAATTGTTTCATTGATGCAATATCAACTGCTTTTTGAATGTGCATGTCAGTGTGCTGATTTGTTTTATATATGCAATAATCAACAATAGGCTCTGAAACTTTAACAATATCTTTTGCCTTTTTTAGGGCTTCAACAGTGTTTGACCTGATTCCATATAAAACAGGACATGGTGTTTTGGGCTCTATTGCAATATAGTTTTCCCCATAGTCAATGTTTTCAAAGGTATCCGGAAAAGTCTGCTTATCCATTTCATAAACGGATTCATGGTCAATTTGCCTTTTTTTACCGTAATTTTCCGGAGCTCTGTAGGTAAGCAATTCAAAAGTGTAATCATCCAAAGGCAGGCTGATGGCCGCAATTGATCCTATTATTCCCCGTCCTTTTTTGAATTTGTGAATTTCACATCCAATGGATCTTCCAAACTTTTCGGCTTCTTCAATTGTAATAAACTCATGAATTGCGCGAAATGCATAATGGACCATCTCCGGAGTTATTTCACCCTCATAAAATATAACGCCAGGATTAGTGTTTTCACAATCAAACATTGAAAGCTTTTCCACTTCAGCTAAAACAATCTGTTTTGCCAAATCCGCATTATCATCATTTTTAATTTTGAAACTAACCCCACCATTCCCTCTGGTTTTAAATCTGGCAAAAGGATTTAATCTAATAAGTCTAGGATAATCCAACAGTTCAATTCCATTATCTTCAAGTTTATTGATAATCTGACTGGCGAGGAATGTAGTGCACATCCCCTCGGGAGAGTCAGTATCATCTATCCCAATATGTAAAATGTTAATTATAATCACCCTCAAATATACAAATATATTAGAGTTAAACAATATATAATTTTTAAGAGGCATTTTATATGTTAACTAGAGGAAACTTGCTACAGCAAATAGAAAAATTACTGAAATCACAGGGATATAAAACCTCAGACATTTACGACCAAGGTTCATTTGATTTAGTAGCTAGAAAAAACTTGTTAATTTTACTTCTAAAAACATTCCTAAATATTGACAGCATCAATGAGCATAATGCACATGAAATGAAGCAGCTGGCAAATATCTTTTTAGCTTCCCCGATTATCATTGGAGAGAAATCCAGAAACGGCCTTCTTGAAGAGGGAGTGATTTATGAAAGATATGACATTCCGACCATCGGAATCAATACATTTAAAAACATGATTCTATACAATGAATATCCTGAAATTTTAGCAGACCGTGGAGGATATTTCGTTAAAATTGATGGAAATGTTATAAAGCAGTACCGTGAAGAATATTCAATGTCACTGAAAGATTTAGCAAATCTTGCCCATGTTTCACGTGCTACAATGTATAAATATGAAAAAGGCATTGTTCGCGCAAATACTGAAACTGCAATGATTTTAGAAGAGATACTTAATACAAAAGTTACATTAGATATTGACCTCCTAAAACAACCTCAAAAAGAGGATGTTGAGTATAGCGATGACGTTAATGACTTATCCAAATTGGGATATGGAGTTTTATCAACTAACAAAAGTCCATTCGATGCAGTGGCAAAAATGAAAAGCTCCGAAAAGCATTCCCCATTGATGGCGAATGTGGAGAAAAATAGAACTGAAAAAACTCTAAAAAGAATGGCAGTTCCCCTAAAAGATTTATCAATGGTTACCACATCAGAACCCGTATTTATAATCAATAATGAGAAAATCAAGGAATCCATTGGAACAATACCAGTGATTAAATCATGGGAGCTGAAAGAATTTGAAAATTCAAAAGAATTGCTTAAACTGATAAAAGAGAGAAAAGAAAATTAGAGTGGTAATATGGAAAACTTACAAATTACAGGAATGGAAAATTATCCCATAAAATGGGTTTGCAATTATAAAGGACAAAGAGCTATTGGAATTTGTGGAAAAACTCAAAAAATAGCAATGTTTGCATCTGATGAAAGAGTGTCCAGAATTCTTGATGACATTGTCATTGGAACCGACGATGCACAGGAAGGATACGGATGTGAAGAAAAAGACAGATGCTGCAATTTTGAATGCGAACTCTGTGAAATCTCACCAAGACAATACTTGCAAATTACAGGCAAGAAACCATCAAATAAAAATATAAAAGATTTAATTAACGGATTGGCAGATTTGAACAAAACCTTAAAAGAGGACGGTTTTGTTCCATTTGAAGAATACGAAATTGTGAAGCTTTAAAACTCTTTTAAAAGAGAAAAGTCTTCACCCGCCTCTTCAACCTTTGCAACGCCCACGGCAATTAAATCAACATAATCAGTATTTTTTAAAAATGTAAAAGCTTCTTTAGGCTGCAACACACCAGCCGCCAAAACTCTAGTGGCTATTATTTTTTTATTTAATTTCAAAACCCTATCGACAAATTCCTGCCTTTGGGATGCATTGAATGCACTAATATCCATCATGTAAGAAATTGAATTGAGAGGAATCATATAAAAATCAAATAAATCCATGTCCAAATTATCACCAATCAAGTCAGTTGTCCTTGAAGGAAATGCAGTTACCAAACCTGAAAGAGCACCTGAATTGTTGATTTCAGACAATATTTTTGAAGTCAACCTCCAGTCATACCCGTCAACAATAAACTCGTCAACAAGCATCATCGGACAGTCATAACTGCTGAAAAGCTCTATATCGTCATCCCAGTCCACTTCCTTTGCAACATCATAATTCGGATTCAGATAATCCACATCTGATTTGCCGATGGTTGCAATGACTTTCATCCTGCAGCCCTGCTCTGCAGCAATATCATAAGCTTCAAGTAAATTTGAATCATTTACCAAGTTTATAGCTCTAATACCCTGATTATAAGCTTCAACAATTACATCTGCAGTGGCTTGAGGATTATTGTATAAATCATCAAGATAAAGTCTTGATCTGTGACCGTAATAACGTTCGGCCATGAACGGACCATAGCCTAAAATTGTTTGGGGAATGGATTTCCCTTTAAATTCCAATTCATCTAAAAACATAATAACACTATTCTTTTTCAACAACTACTGCAGTTCCGTAAACAAGAATCTCCTGCATCACATCAGATATTTCATTTGAATCGAATCTGATTGCAACAATGCCGTTTGCACCCAATTCTTTAGCGTGCTCTATTGCTCTTTGCAATGCTTCATCTCTGGATTCTTCCATCATTTTAACATATTGGGTGATTTCCCCACCAAACAATGACTTTATACCTGCACCGATTTGACCACCCGCACCTCTGCTTCTGACGGTTAATCCATATATGAATCCTTTTGTTTCTAATATTTTAAATCCAGGAATATCGTTTGCTGTTGAAATTGCAAATTCTTCTACTGACACCATAGTAATTTCTCCATTGTTTTTAAAAATGTGAAAATTCACATTGCTAATAACTAATATTACATTTATCCTATTAAAAATATTGTTATATAAGATAATTTGTTTAAATTTTAAATATAATAAAGAATATAAACTTAAGTAATATTTATTATTAAATATTCTTTTTAAAATTAATTATATGGTGAAAATATGAAAGTACTCATTGCTGATGCAATAAATGAAAAGGGTATTGAAAACTTAAAAGAAGTAGCTGAAGTTGTTGTAGACACCAGCATTACTCCTGAAGAGTTAGCAGATACCATCCATGAATACGACGGAATTATCGTAAGAAGCCGGACAAAATTAACTGCAGATTTAATCAGAAAAGCAGAAAATATGAAAATCATAGCAAGAGCGGGTGTTGGAGTAGACAACATTGACTTGGATGCTGCAACTGAAAAAGGTATTATGGTTGTAAATTCACCTGAATCCACTTCAGTTACTGTAGCTGAACACACAATGGGTTTAATCTTAAGCATGGCCCGTAAAATTTCCATTGCAGACAAATCTGTTAAAGAAGGCAAATGGGAAAAGAAAAAATTCATGGGTGTTGAACTCAGAAATAAAACTCTAGGTGTAATCGGTATGGGTAGAATCGGTTCACAGGTTGTAAACAGATGTAAAGCATTCGGTATGGAAGCTATGGCATATGATCCATACTTACCTGAAGAAGTCGCCAAACAGATGGGCGTTGAATTAACCACATTGGAAAAAGTACTTGAAAATTCTGATTTCATTACAATTCACGTACCTCTCACTCCCGAAACCAAACATTCAATTTCCACAGAACAATTTGAATTGATGAAAGATACAGCATATATTGTAAACTGTGCTCGTGGTGGAATCGTTGATGAAGATGCACTCTACGATGCTTTAGTTAATAATAAGATAGGTGGAGCAGCTTTAGATGTATACGAAGAAGAGCCACCTGCAGGAGATTCAAAATTATTCGAACTTGACAATATCGTTTTAACTCCTCACATTGCAGCTTCCACCAAAGAAGCTCAAAGAGACGCCGCCATAATTGTGGCTGATGAAATTATAGATTTAGCTAACGGCAAAGCACCAAGAAACGTATTGAACATGCCACGTATTGACAGCAATACATACCAAGAATTAGCTCCATTCATGGAACTATGTGAAAAATTAGGTAGCTTTATATCACAAGGAGTTAACGGTAAAATTAAAGAAATTGAAATCATTTACAGCGGAGAAATAGCAAATATCGATAACCTTGAAATATTAACAAGAACAGTTATCCAAGGTGCTGTAAATCCATTCTTAAGTTCTCCTGTCAATGCAGTAAATGCAACCCTTGTTGCTAAAGACAGAGGAATAAGCATTACTGAAGGCAGAAAAAATAATTCAAAAGGATATGATTCCTTAATTAAAGTAATCGCAAAAAGCGCAAATGATAAATTCTCAGCCGTAGGTACTCACCTACACGAATCAAGAATTTTAAAGGTAAACGATTACTGGGTTGACGTCATTCCTGAAGGACACATGTTCATTGCAAAATATGAAGACGTTCCAGGAAGTATTGGTAAAATTGGAACCAAGTTAGGAGAACATAACGTTAACATCGGAATTATGCAAGTTGGAAGAGATGAAAAAGGCGGAAGAGCCATTATGGTTCTAACTTTAGACAAAGAAATTCCAAAAGATGTTATTAAAGAAATCCAAGCTTTAGACAATGTCTACGAAGCTAATGGATTAGAATTATAAAAAACAATTTTCACCATATTGTTTTTTATTTTTTTATATTTTCAACCATTAATCTAAAAAAAGAAAGAATTAATCCTTAAATTCTTTTGAGATTCTCCTAACGCTGCCGTCAGCATTAAGCTCTATTTTTATAACTTGATTCGGTGATTTTGTATTTGATATTACTTCCATCTGATTGCGTTTTTCATATTCATCATACTGGTTTTTTCGCTCTTCGTCAAGGCTTTGGAAGAATTCATCATCTTCTTCATCAAAAAATCCGGGATTGAATTCATCATTTTCTGTTAAAACATCACTTTCATCGAAAAATTCATCAGGATTATCGTCAACCAAATAACTATAATCCCCTATAGTATAATCAATATGATTACCATACCTGTCATATGATTTGAAAGTCTCCAGACTATACGGAAGACATACAATCATGTGAAAATAACCGTTTTTGGAAAATGTCTTTAAATCTGCCTCAGAAGGCATTGCACTTGGTCCGGGGTGTGAGTGAACTGATCCCCAGTATTTAGTATTCATCGGAATCATTTCAGTGTGAACGACAGCCCCAGTTTCACAGGTTTCGCCAGGAACAAAAATCAAGCTTGTAATGTACAATATCTTATCAATGATTTTTCCATCAAAAAATGCTAAAAATTCATTTGGATACGCCTGTTTTGCATAATAAATGACTGATTCAAGAACTTCCCTATCCACTCTGACTTCATTGAACTCCTCATCATTGTTTTTAAATAATTTTGATATGAAGCTCATTTTATCACCTGAATTTCCTTGAAGAATTTTTCATTAAAAATTGGCAGTTCCCAATCAGTGTAAACATAACTTCTGTAGGATGTTTGGTTTTTATTTTCTTTTTTGTTAAAACCAACAACTTTTTTATTTTTCCTATATACTGCAATACCACGTTTTTTATAAGTTTCAACATCATTTAAGTTAATGCCATTTTCGAATAAGAATTGATGAATATCATTCAAATTCATACCATTTATTTTGTCGTTCGCCTCAGTATTTGAATACTTATTCTTGAGGTATGCAATTCCATGTGAATTGACACAATTTCTCCAGGACTCATCCTGCCTCCATCTGAAATAATTCAAAATATCCTCCTCAGAGATTGGGATGATTCTTGAATCGAAAGCAGGCGGCTTTTTGAATTGAGTATCATAATGCAGTACAAATGAACTTGAAGTGAAGCTTGCTATAACAGAATTGATTTTTTCAATTCGCCCATCAAAAGGAATTTTATCTAAAAGCAAGCTTATTTCATCTGAAAAAGTATACACAAACTCCGCTGAAAACTCTTCAAACAATTCCCTGCAGACTTCGGAGATAACCCTGTAAAAATTTTCATCATATGGTTTTACAAGATTTAAGTCATATGCCAACTTGTGAAAACTTCTGCCATCCAAACGGATGATGATTTTGGAGTTTTTCGGAACCCTTAAAGATGAATAAACTTCATATTCTTTCATTACATTCCCACACTTATAGTTTCATTGAAACTTTTAAGCAATCTGATTGCTGAAAGTGCTGCCAACATACTTGTTTTAGGATTAGCTGCACAAGGATAATTCATTGTTGTTGTTTTAAATTCACCAAAGTCCCCTTTAGCTGTAATTTCATGGACGTTTCTGTCCACTTTAGGATCAACAATAATCTTAACGTCAATGTCTCTGCTGCATGCCATACTAATTGTTGCTGCAACATTGATGTTTAATGGGAACTCCTTTACTGCTTCTGATGCTTTACCTTCAAATAATACTTCTTCAGTGTCAATGTCCTTTCCAAGGGATTTTGGAGATTTGCGAGTTACAAGGTTCACTTCCTTGAGACCGAATTTGGAAACTGCCTTTATTCCATCCAAACCCACAACTGCACCTGACGGCAAGTGTATTTTAGCGCCGTTTTCCTTTGCAATATTAAAAATTTCAGTGAAAAAATCTTTATCCATTAATGCACCAATACTCATGACAATCATGTCCTTACCTTTTTTAAGGATATTTTGTGCAAATTCCTTAACTGAAGCAGGTGAAGCACATTCCAAGACCAAATCAACATTATCCACCATGTCCTCAAAGTCAAGTACCGCAACACCGCCCGCAAAACTTGCAAGATTTTCAGCTCTTTCAATGTCCTTATCAAAAAAGTATTCAATATCAATACCGTTGTCTTCAGGAACTATGCTTGAAGTGATAATGTTAGCAATAGCCCCACATCCTATAATACCTACTTTCATAGTATCACTTAGAGTAATTTTTTTAAAATAAACTATAAAATAAAAAAAAGAATTTAAAAGATTTTATTAAATCTTTTAGTCGAATTGAACTTGAGTTTCGTTTTGTGGTTGAGTTTCAGGTTGTTTTGGAGCTGCAGCCTCAGGGATTTGTGGTTCAGGAGTCATTTTTTTCATGTCCCTAGGGTTAATTAACATTATGTCTCCAATAGCTTGAACTTTATCAAAGTCCACAGTTAACAAATCATTTTGGAATGATCTCATTTCATGTTCTTCAGGAGATTCACCGCGAATGCTTCCAAAAATTTGATTAACTAATGATCCAGTAGGTCTTCTTTCTTGTTCAATAGCCCTAACTTGTAATTTTGAAATAGTTCCTAATCTAATATTTAATATAACATCTTCTACACGACCAACATAATGTCCTGTGTTGGTATAAATATCTAAACTGCGTAATTTTGAAACTTCTACCATGTTTACACCACAATATAAAATAATAATTAAATAAATATGTATTATTTTATTTAATTGTTAATATAAATAGTTTTTGTTTTTAAAAGTTAAAAACGTCTTATTTTACAAAAAACTTATTAAATTTAACAATTAAAATATAATTTAGATTACAAGGAGACTTTAAATTGTGGGATACAACAAAAGATTATAGAATTTTAGTGGCAAGCAAGGCAAGAGAAAATTATTTGAATCTGATTCCAACAGCTTCATTCAGAGGAAGCTGGAATAAAAAGCAAGCAATTGACTTGGCAAAGCAAATGAACAGTGAGTTCCAATCATTGATTTACTCTTATCTGGAAGGGGACGAATTGGTAAACTCCCCAGATGTTGCAGCATTAAAAGAAAAAGCTTTAAAGATAATTGAATATTTGGGCGGAGATGACTGGAATAAAAAGTTCCTAAGCAACGCTCCCAAAGAAGATAGGGAAAAAACACAGGAAAACATTGCAAAAGTGAGATTTTTCCTTGATACAATCATAGGTTTAAAAGACAGGCTTGCATTAGGTCCAATCAATGACCCTATTATGGGCGTTGACATCAAGGTAGGTGAAGTTATGAGCGTTACAACACATCCTAAAAACGATAACCTGATGCTCTGTAACGTGAATCTGGGAAAACGTGCAATTACCGTTGTAACCAATGACATGAACGTTAAAGATGACAATAAAGTTGGAGTCTCCTTACTGCCACCACAATCATTCAGCGATATTGTAAGTGAAGGAATGTTTTTAGGAATGAACGGAAGTATCCTCAAGGATGTTGACGGAGAACTTGGACAAATGCCTAAAGGAATTCCTATGGAATCACTTAACGAAACACGTAACCTTGTTGAAAACTATTTAAAATAAGTTTGAAAAACTTATTTTCTTTTTTTATTGTTGATTTTACTTTGTTAAATTGTTATCACTTTTTTAGAAAGCCATATATAAAATTAGAAATATATTCTAGGTTAATTAAAAAATTAAGTAAAATTAGTTTGATTTAAGTACAATATTACATAATAAAAGCAATTTTACATAATCAAAACAATTTTACGAGGTGGAAACAATGTATGATTTTGAAGAGTTCTGCAAAATTGTTGAGGAACTATCACAAATAGAAGATGAAGCTCACCTTCGTTCAGCAATCAATCGTGACTATTATTCACTTTTTGGCGAATCAAGAAGATATTTAGTAGAAGTTAAAGGAAAAAAATATCTTGAAACAAAAATTGCAATTCATACAAAGGTTTGTGATACTCTAAGATATTCCGATGACCCTACTGAAAAATATATTGGAGACATATTATTCAGTTTAATTGAAATTAGAGGATTTGCAGACTATGATTGGAAAGAAAAAGATTTTAAATATTTCAAAAAATTATTTCCAAAAGTTAAAGAAAATGTGAAAAATGGATTAGAATCTTTAGAATACTTAAAAAATAAATATAATTAAAAATAGAGTGATAATAATGAATCTAGGAAATGTTGAATTTGAAAAACAATTTCAAGAATTAAATAACACTTACACAATGAGAAATCCTGAAAAAATCCATGATTTCATTAAAGAAA
The DNA here is from genome assembly GCA_964596915.1 of uncultured Methanobrevibacter sp. Lineage (GTDB taxonomy): Archaea > Methanobacteriota > Methanobacteria > Methanobacteriales > Methanobacteriaceae > Methanocatella. The sequence continues at coordinate 72,929 of CAZQWN010000001.1, read as the reverse complement.
ACGACGGATTAATCAAATTACTAAATAAAACAAAACCGCATCTAATTACAAAGTTCCCCCATGGAGAGTATGAACTTCAAGCACATGAAGACATTACTGGAGAAGGATGTAACAAATTATATGTGAATATCTTTGTAGATGATGAAACATTTAATAATGGATTTATGAGTGGAATTCACGAAATTCATGAAAAAATCATCCCCCTTGAAAAAGAAATGAATTTAAAAATGAAATTAATATTGATGCCGGGCGTAAAAGGTTATTAATTTATTTTTGAAGATTTTGTGAATTAAAAGGTAGAATTCTACCTTAAATTCAAACCTATTAATTTTGTTTTAGTCATCTCTTCTACAGCATATTTTATTCCTTCTTTTCCAACACCACTGTTTTTAAATCCACCAAACGGCATGTTATCAGTTCTAAAAGTGGATTGCTTATTTATAAATACAGTTCCAGCTTCAATTTCCTGAGCACATCTCATTGCATTTGCATAATCTGCTGTAAATACCCCTGCCTGAAGACCATATTCAGTATCATTGGCAACTTGAATTGCCTCATCAACACCATTTACACGAATTATTGGTGCTACCGGACCGAATGTTTCGTTTATGACCAAATCCATATCCCGAGTAACATTATCAATGACTGTAGCCTCATAAAATGCACCTTCACGACTGCCACCAGTGAGTATTTGGGCACCGGATTCAACTGCATTGTTGACAGTTTCTTCAACCTGTTTTGCTGCTTTTTGTGAAATCAATGTTCCAAGAGTGGTTTTTAAATCCAAAGGATTTCCCATGACTAATTTTTCTGTTGCAGTCACCAGTTTTTGAGCAAATTCATCTGCAATTTCATCCTCAACAATGATTCTTTTAACACCCATGCAGACCTGACCTGCATTTAAAAATGCACCATTGATGACTCCTTTAACTGCCTTATCGATGTCTGCATCCTTTAGGACAATCATCGGATCATTTCCTCCGAGTTCCAATGTGACCTTTTTCATGCCAGCCTTTTGGGAAATCATCATCCCTGTTGTTACACTTCCCGTAAATGAAATCTTGTTAACATCAGTTGAACTGACCAGGTAATCTCCAACCTCAGAACCATATCCTGTCACAGTATTTACAACGCCATCAGGAAATTCCTCATTCAATAACTCGGCAAATTTCATTACAGTCAAAGGAGCCTCTGTTGGCGGTTTGATGATTACGGTATTCTTGCAGGCTATCGCAGGTGCAATCTTATGGATTGTCAAGTTTAGAGGATAGTTGAATGGAGTTATTGCAGCAACTACGCCCAACGGCAAACGTTGAGTAAATGCAAAAAATCCCTTACCGTTCAAACCGGCATCCAACGGAACACTTTCACCATAGATTCTTTTTGCCTCTTCACAAGCGAGTTTCAAAGTTTCAATTGACCTGTCAAGTTCAACCAATGATTCATTGATTGGCTTTCCAACCTCCAATGTCAGCAATCTTGCAAAATCTTCACGATTTTCCTTTAATTTTTCAACAACATTAAACATTTTATTTGATACTTTGAATGCAGACATCTCCTGGAGAGACTCCTTTGCATTGTTGGCTTCCTGAATAGCTAAATCCGCAGTTTGTCTGTGAGCGATAGGAACAGTATCAATTACTTCACCATTATACGGATTAATAACATTTTCATTATCTTCGCTTGAAACGTGTTTTCCACCAATCAACATGTCCATTTTATCACCTTGATTAATATTTTATACCATAAAAATAATAAATATTTACATGGAAACGAATAGGTTTGAAACATTTTTTGATGCAATAATCGCAATCATCATAACTGTTTTGGTTTTAAAAATTCCACAACCCGCCACACCGACGCTGGCTGGAATTTTAGAGCTTCAAACAATGTACATTGCATATTTAATCAGTTTTCTGATTTTATACAACATATGGTATGCAAATCATAATCTATTCCAGCTCGTGGATGACATCAACAACATCTCGGTTTGGATTTATGGAACAATGACCTTTTTCATTTCACTTTTGCCTTATTTTACCATTTGGCTTGCAAAAAATATCTATTCCATTCCTGCAGAAACCATGTTCGGATTAATTTTTATAATAACACATATTTTGTATACTTTAGCCACAAGAGAAGTTTACAAAAGCAATCCCTATAATAAAGCACTTCAGGAAAAGAATTATGATTCCAGAATAAACAATGCACCAATGATTATCCTAATTCTCGGATTCGTTTTAACATATACAGTTTACGTCCCCGGAATTTATATTTGTTGCCTGATATCAGTAATATTATGGATTCTGATTGGAAGAATCATAAGGAGGGCCAATGATGGAAACTGAAAGATTTGAAGCATTGATTGATGCCATTTTAGCTATTATAATAACAATTATTGTTTTGGAATTGCCTCTGCCTTTCGATGGAAGTTGGATTGCCCTTTGGGAGATAAAATACGAATTCATAATATATGCAATAAGTTTCATGGTCTGTTTCAACTTCTGGAATTTCAACAACAACCTGTTCAGCTTAGTGAATAAAATTGACCATAAAGTTATTTGGACAATGGGAATAACACTGTTCATATTTTCCCTCCTGCCCTATCTGACAACTTTTGTTGCTGAAAATTTCTATGAATTTTTCCCGCAATTCCTATACGGGTTAAGTTTCATAGTTACAGCAATTCTATCAAAAGTGATTTCAAAATTCCTGAAAGACTCAGATCCGGGAAACATTGCTCTGCAATTGGTTTTAGAAAAAGATTTCATTTTCGCAATGACAATTATCCTGGTTGTAATCGGAATGATAATTGGATATCTGGCTTATCCGCCGGCAATTATCATATGCTGCCTAATATCCATAATCACAATGTGGACTGTTCCAAAATTAATGAATTAAAAAAAAAGAATGATGAAATAGAATTTACTATTTCATTATTTAATTGTTATTTTTATTGATTTTGTTGATGATTTATAGGTTTTGTCTCCAGCAAATTTAATTTTTGCTGAGTATTTTCCTTTTTTAGTCAATTTAACTGTAAATTTAGCAATTCCTTTAGCATTTGTTTTTGCCAAATATGATTTGCCATTGACAGTTAATGTTAATTTCTTTCCTTTTTTAAGATAAGTTTTACCATCAACAGAATTTTTAACAGTTTTCAAGGTTACAGAAATCTTTTTAGTGGATTTAACTTTAAATGTTTTACTTGATGCTGAGATGCTTGTTTTCTTTTTATTGATTGTTAATTTTGAAATGGTTAATGGGTTTGCTGAGTATTTTTCATCACCTTCAAAAGAAATGGCACATGTATATACATTACTTGATTCCAAATTAACTTTCAATTTCCCATAGCCCCCATCATCTGTTTCAACAGAATAGATCTTACCATTTAAAGCAACGTGAACTGTTTTATTTTGCAAAGCATTATTATTTTCATCAGTTAAACTGAATGTTAAAGTTCCGCCACTCTCGCCAGCACCTACATCACTGGCAATCATGACAATCTTTGAAACAACATCAATTTTAGTATTGATTTTACTTGCAACAAAATCTTTTTTTGATGTTAGAGAATATTTATCATCTCCGCTGTAAATAACTTCAATAATATGTATTCCCCCAGTTAAATTGTTTAATGCTTCAACGCTTATATGTTTTGTAGCCTTAACGTCAGCAACATCATTTCCATCACAGATTACAATAACATTTCCTGTTGCATCATCAGGCAGGTCAATATTGACTTTAGTTAAATTAATATTTACCTTAATATCAGGACTAATTTTATCCTTAACCCGAATAGTTGATGTGGCATTATTCATTTCACTGTCTGAGATATATCTGACAAATACATCATAACTGCCAACATCCAAATTAGAAATAGATAGGTTTGCAAGGCCATTAGTGAGTTGTGCATAATATTTGCCATTTCCAACATCAATCAAACAAATGCCGTTTTCTTGTTTGTTTAAATTAATGAAAATGACTGCAGCATCTCCTTTAAATATATCATCACATGTGACAGAAAGTTTAGATGATGTGTCAGATTTTGTTAAAGGTAAATCAAATAAGACATTATCTACAAGTACAGAAATTGATGGATTGGTTGTATTATTCAATTTAATTGAAGTTTTAAACAAACCATTTGTCAGATTTCCAATCGCATCTGCCAAAATTCCACTGTCACTAGTTAAACAGATAGTTTTAATTGGAATTGAACCAATATTATCCTGATTTTCACTACCGTTCCAATGTAAATTTACAACTATTGGAACAACCTCGCCGCCAATCATTTCTGTCTCATTGGTAAATACCATCAATTCCGCAAATGCTGTGATAACAACAGATTTTGGAAGGTTTTCAATAAGGTTATTTATTTTTCCATCCACAACCCACCAATTATAATCTAAACTGACACTTTGAGTTGCAGAGTAAATACTTGTATCAATTGTACAGTAGTTTATAACAGCATCAACACTACCCAAATATATGGATTGGCCACTAACTGAGCCAACACCATCAGCAGTGTTATTTATAAATTGACAACTGAAGATATTTATTGATTTTGTTCCCCTGTCAGATGAAATGGCTCCTCCTTGAGCCCCATATCCAGATGAGTCATAGACTCTATTATTCATGAATGTTGAGTCATACAAATCCAATCCGCTATTCCAGCTATACAGTGCACCTCCAAATGATCCCCCACTTAAATGATATGCAGCGAGATTTCCATCAAAAGTGCAATTTTTAATATAAGTATTTGAACTGTCCTGTGTTCTAATAGCTCCCCCATTTCTCAATGCATTATTTTTAAAAAAGAGAGAATTATAAATATATATTTTCCCAATGTTTGATATTGCACCACCATCAGCAGCATTTTTACGAAAACCTGAAGAATTGGAAATATCGACAGTGTTGTTTTTAAAAATGCAATCCCTTATGGTGATTTCACCGGAATTATCAATTGCCCCACCATAAGTCTTATTTACAGCACAAACATAATTATTTTCAAATAAGCAATTTTCAAATGTTAATTTACCGCCAATATTGGTAAATACACCACCACCTGCTGTGTCTTCACCGGTTTTATAGTTGTTAACAAATGAAATATTATTAAAGGAGTATGAACCGGAGTTTATGACAGCAAATGAAGTTGTGAACTTTCCGTCAATGACACAATCATCAACTCCTTTGAAAACAACATTATTTGGAGTTCCAGACAATATAAAATTAGAATTTTCTTCACCAGAATAATTTCCTTTCAAATAGACTGTGCCACCATCATTAACAAGATTTAATCCGGCAGATATTGTTTTCACTGGATTTTCTGCAGTCCCATCACCTGCAACATCAACTGATGAGTCAACATAGACCACATCACTTTGCAAAAATTGAGTTTCTTCATTAATAGATACTTCTAAACTATCCTCCACATCCAAATCATCATTTGCAAAGGATGTTGGGATAACTAGTAATATCAATAATGTTATTGATAAAATCAAGAGTTTTTTATTTAAAATCATTTAACCACCCACTTTGCGAATTGTACATCTATACACAACAAAGAGTTGTTAATATATTTCTCAAATAAAAATATAAATTTTATCTAAATATCTAGACAATATAAAAAAAGAAAAAGAAATGGTTTGTTTATACATCAGAGTATAATAAACCAATTGCTCTACCTGCGAAGAATGCGTTGTAGACTCCAACAATTCCGACGATGATACCTCCAACAGTTGAATTCCATTGAGAAATACCATTTCCAATAGCAGATAAAATTAAAGTAATTACAAAAACAATTACAATTACTGCCACAACTTTTCCGATACCAATTCTTGAAATATCTCCAATTGCATCTCCGATAGATAATGCATAGCCTAAATCTTGAGTTTTAGCTAATCTACAGTTACCCATATATGCTGCTAAAGCAAATACAACGAATAAAATTATTGAAATTAATATAGATAACCAGTGTTGGAATATTATTGCTAAAATAGCAGATATAATAATAGGAATAATGAAATAAACAACATCAACTGCAAATAATTTCACACCATTGATGAATTGTGTTATAAAATCAATATCCGGAGCGCCACTGCTTCTTTCAATACCATATTTAATAATGTCTAATTGATAACCATTAATTAAAAATCCTAGGAAAAGTGCAATAATGATTCCTATAACACTAGAACCAATAATTGCTAATGCATTCTCAGCTAAAGCTCCTGCTGAAATACCAACAAGAGTGCCTGCAATAGATATTCCTAAAATAATACCTAAAATACCATATACAACTAATGCTTTAATATTTTGAAACGGATATGTCAAAGCATCACTTAAAATTTCACCCAATTCCATTTTTTATCACCTTTAAATAAATTATGCATTATTGAATATTAAGTTAATATTATTTAAAGTATTTGTATAAATTACTCAATTCTCCATTAAATTCATTGAACTCATTGGATGAAATTTGACCACCCAAATCAGAAACATAATTATTATACATATAAATCGCAAGTAAAACCACGACAATTACTCCCCCAAAAAGCAAAATAAATTCTGCTGAGGCCTGACCATTACTGTCCATTAAAATCCCCCCATAAGAAGACTTCCGCCAAACGTAGATATGAAATAAAATATTCCAAATGAAGCTGCAGCCAAAGGCAAGGAAAACTGGAATCCTTTTTTGACATCCCCATACATGATTATGCTGATAATGAATCCAACCAACACGGAATGGATTACCAGATAAATCTCCCCCGCAATAGGAGCGGTCATAATAATATCCGATTCAATTCCGTAGCTTTGCATGAATCCCGAATAAACACCAACCATACCCATTGCAAACGGCGTTGCAATGACTGCAGAAATCAGCAAAAACATCACAGACATCATCACTGCAGATTTTCTCTCTCGTTTAAGTGCAAGCAAATCCCTCAAATCATCTGAAACATCATTGAGTACTGTGGAAATGCTTGATCCTGATTTACGGCCATCCAAAATTATTGAAAAAATCCTTTCCAATTCTTTCGATTTTAATCTTTTTGACATTGCCCTCCAAGCATCATCGAAATTGCGACCCATGCGAATTTCAATAATAGTTCTGCGCATTTCATCGTATAGTGGCCCTTCACCATACTGCGACATGTCCTCCATGGCATTTTCAAAACTCAATCCTACCTGCAACATGCTTGAAAGCTGTCTTAAAAAGTCGGGTGCAGTCCGCTCAATTTCCTGCGCTCTTTTTTCCTGCTGGACAATAACAAAACTGAAAAGACCAGGAATTGTGAAAAATGGTACAATCAATAATGAAATTGGCAAATTGAATATCATCAATGCCAATGCCAAAACAAATTCACTTATTAAAATAAAAATTATAATAATAGCTAAAACTTTACTTGCTTCTGTAAAAATAGCTCCACTCAACAAAAATTCCTGTAATTTTGACAAATGCTTTTCAGGAATATTATTGTCCAAAAATACTGATAAATCATTAATTATTTTGAATTTCATAGAATAATATTATTTTTTAATAAATATAAAGTATTGGTTACTATCCAAAGCAATTTTATAGGGCTAAAACAATAATTCCCATAATTTTAAAATCTGCAGAGATATCTGAAATATTGTTTATACCTCAATACAATCATCTCTTAAATACTTCGAAAAAAGCTCTTAGAGTAATCAAAATAGGATATATTTCGAGCCTGCCAGTCCACATGTTAAAAATGCCTATGATTTTTAGCGGAAGCTCCAATGTCTGTGACATCTGCCCAATTTCCAAACCCACATTACCCTGCATGGAAATGGTGAAAAACAATGAATCAAAAGGATTGTGCCCATATAAACATAATAATGACCAGGTCCCCAATATGCACATGAAATAAAGGGAGATATAGTTTCCGCTTTGTGCAGCCAAATTGTCCGTGAGCTTTTTATTGGAAACTCTAACAGAAACAACAGCACCTTCAGGAGACAATATTTCACGTGAATTTTTATATATTCCCTTAAAAAATGTTATGACCCTCATTAATTTAAGTGCACCCACCGTAGAACCTGTTGAACCACCAATAAGCATCAGGACAATAATGATAAATATTGCAAACGGCGGCCATCCACCCATAACCACTGAACTTTCAATGCTTGCACCGGTTGTAGTGATGGCGGAAACAACAACGAATAAAATGTCCATTGGGACAATTTGGGATGTAAAATAAATCAATAACGACGAAATTGCTATTAAACTAATCATAACCTGAAATTGAAGGTCATGAATTAATGATTTCCCATGGGTTTTGATAATATAATAGTGAACTACAAAGCTGATAGCTCCCAATATCATTAAAATAATTGTTATAAAGTAAATTATATCGTTATTGTAAAAGCCAATATTCGCATTCTTTACACACATACCTCCGGTTGAAATGATACTGAATGTATTGCAAACAGAATCAAAAATTGGCATTCCTGCAAGAGAGTATAAAACTATTCCAATTACTGTGTAAATCAGATAAATTTTAAGGAACTGTTTTATTGTAGCCTTGGTGGAAGGTTTGATGTAGTCATCACGGGCTTCGGATTGATATAATTTTGAAGTGGTCTTTCCAGGCTTTGTCAGAACAGATATTATCAGAACAATGATTCCCAAACCACCAATCCACTGTTGGAAACCTCTAAAAAATAATATGCTATGAGGCAGAGCCTCCACATCCGGATAGATTGTAATTCCACTTCCCGTTAAAGCAGACATGCTTTCAAAAATACCGTCCACAATGTTTAATCCCGTAACCAATTGAAAAATCACGCCACCAACGATACCTGCCCACAGCCAGGACAAGGAGGAAACAATCATCGCATGTTTTAGGTGCATTTTATTAATGGAATAATCTTCCAATAATTTAAAGCAAACAAAGCCAATGAGAATTGATGTCAAAGAAGGTATAAGAAAACTTATCGCATTAAATTCAAGATATATCAAATCAACAATAATGGGAACCAAACACATTACACCGATTCCAATCATCAAAAGAGCCATATTTCTAACAATAATCAACAAGTCATTTTTATTGATATATCTCATAAACAACCCCTCAATTATCCATATAACTATTGAAAAATATACTATATAAATATTAAAGTAATATAAATTTTACAAAAAATTATTAAAAATGTGAATAAAAATAGTGTGAATTTAAAAATAAATATACAAAATATTTATAAAAATAAAATTTTGTCAAATTAATAATTGAAGATTAACCATTAATTATACAACCAATACACCAGTATTGTAAAAAAATATGTTATAATCAAAAAATCAAAATAAAAAAATGTAGATGATTAACCATCTACTTAATTATTTCCTACGTGATAAAGGCATGAATGCCGCAGCAAATACTGCACAAACCAAAACAGCTATTGGAAAACCAGCGTTTCTATTTTTAATTTTTGCAGCATGATTTACTGGTTTTTTCTTATCAGCCTGTTTGGCTGTTTTTGTAATTTGATGTTCAGTAGTTGTTGTAGTTATAGTTTCAGTAATTTCTTCATCTTCAGTAACATTGTCATCTTCAGTCACATCAGTACCTTCAGTGACATTATCTTCATCAGTAGCATTTGTGTCTTCAGTAGTATTACCGTCATCAGTTTCTGTGGAATTCTCATCACCGGAGGAAGTTTCATTTTCATTCAAGACATCCTCAGCCCCATTAGATACTGCATCATCTGCAGAAGAATCTGCAACAGCATCATCTGCGCTTGTTGCTAAAACATCATCAGTTTTTACAAGCTTATTTGAAATTACAAATCCACTATTTGCATTTCCACTAACAGAATATGAATAATCGCCAGAAACGACTTCACTTACCTTATAAGACCCATCATCATCAACTTTGAAAGTGGTTTTCCATGAATTGGAAGCGCTTAATTTAGCACTATCAACCACATTACCATCTTTGATTAGATTAACAGTTACAGAATCAGGTGCATCACCACCAGCCCATGTAACTTTAACGGAAATACTATCTGATGCAGAAATAGCACCAACAGAAGTAATTAAAAATACTGCAATAACTAATACTCCCAATAGCTTTTTATACATAAGCCACCTCTAAAAATATGATTATCTATGCATCAGAGTATAATAAACCAGTTGCTCTACCATTGAAGAAAACAAGGTAAACACCCAATATACCTAATAATATTCCACCAACAGTAGTATTCCATTGATTAATAAGGCCCACAATCATTGATAAAACAAAAGAAATAACAAACATGATAATTACAAATAAAACAACTTTTCCTATTCCCACTCTTGAAATATCTCCGATTGCTTCACCAATAGCTAATGCATAACCTAAATCTTCAGTTTTTGCTAATCTGCATTGACCCATCATTAATGCAAATGCAAATATGATTGATATGATTACAGTAAGTACTCCAGACAACCAGTGCTGGAAGATTATAGCTAAAATTGCAGCGATAATGATTGGAATAATCATGTAAACAATATTAACAACAAAATATTTTACTCCATTGATAAACTGTCTTATAAAATCAATTCCAGGAGCTCCATTGCTTCTTTCAATACCGTATTTGATAATATCCAATTCATAACCAGTAATAATAAATCCAATAAATAATGCAATTATAATTCCAATAATTCCAGATCCGATTACTGCCAATGCATTTTCAGCCATAGCTCCGACCATAACTGCCCCAACAGTGCCCGCAATAGATATTCCTAAAATAATACCTAAAATCATGTATACTATCAATGCTTTAATGTTTTGTAACGGATAACTTAAAGCATCAGTTATAATTTCTCCTAATTCCATTAAATTTCACCTTTCTTTATTGAATTAAAACTCCATAATTTGAGTTATTTTAAAATTTATCAAGAAAAATATTTAAATGTTTTTAAAACATTGCAAATTTATGTTTTTCATTAAATATAAATGAAATTTTAAAAAAAAAGCAAAAATCTGTGAATTAAATGAAAAATGGAAAAAATAGTAGATGTTTTGCATCTACTTTTTAACTTTTAAAGTTGTTTTAATTACATCTGTTAAATAACTAACTTTAACTGTGTATGTTTTACCCGCTTTTAGTTTATTGATGGCTGATTTTTTAATGGTAACTTGGGCAATACCTTTTTTGTTAGTTTTAGCTGTGTATGTCTTACCATTAACTTTGAATTTAACAACCTTACTTTTAAGAACTGTTTTTCCTTTTTTAAGAGTTGCTTTTAAAACTAACTTTTTAGCTGATTTTTTAACTGTAACTGTTTTTTTACTTGTCAACACTTGTTTTACCTTAAGAGTGTTTTTAACTGTCTGACCCGCATATTTTGCAGTTATGGTGTAAGTGCCTGGAGTAAATTTAGATGGTATTTTTAATTTAGCCCAACCGTTAGCATCAGTTTTTACCTTGAATGAAGTTTTACCTATTTTAATGGTTACAACTTTATTTTTACCAACAAACTTTCCAAGACTATCCTTTGCACGTATTTTGTATACTGATCCATCAAAGTAATACATATTTACATTGCTGTTTCCAGTTAGTCTTGAAAGGATTTTTGCAAAACCGTACATAGTTGTTCCATTATATGTGATTTTTAAAACATAACTACCAATAGGCAATACTTTATTAAATGATGCTTTACCATTAGTTACAGTAGCAGTTTTTTTAAATCCGTTACCTGAAACTTCAATAACTGCACCTTCAAGATCACTTTTCACTTCAAATAGTTTAGTGGAAACATAATATTGAGCGATGTTATTTATACCTAATGAATTGTTGACAGTATAAGCTTTCACTCCAACTGTATTATATTCAAATGATAAATCCGTTTTTTTACCGCCCATAATCGCATAAGATGTACCTTCAGGCAATTCCTGCCTGTTGGATGCAACAAAAGGCATCTTCTTAGATTCAATTTCAACAGTGAATTTGTTACTTTTAGAAACAGAAATATTATTATTCAACTTGATAGTTTCATATCCACTATGAGTGGAAACACCATCCTGTTTATAAACTTCAGTGCCGTCAATATAGATTGTTACAGTATATTTTTCACCTGCAGACTCAAAGTATGTTCCAACAGCAGTAATTAACTCATCGCCATTAGGTTTAAATACATTTCCATATTTAATTGTATTTCCAACTTCCGGAGAGAGATAACTGGTAACACCGCAAAATTCATTTTGATAAACAGTTCCGTACACATCAGTATTGTTGAAAATGAATGTAGCTGCAGATGACTTTTTAAGAGCTTTATCATAGTATGAAATATAGAAATATCCATTGTCACCCCACTCGGTTCCCCAACTGTTTTTACAAATCCATGCACCGTCGCCTTCAGGAGTTTCGACAAAGTTATCCTTTGAATAGGTATCATTCCAACCGACTAATGTGACATAATGGTCTCCAGTACCATTGCCATAATAATATAGGGAATGAGTTTTATTATTGTAATATTTAGAGTCAGTTGTACCATCAATAAATAAAGACATTGCCCCATATGTTGTCAATGCTTGTTTAACTTCTGTTGCGTTTAATGGATCAATGTAAAGTACATTTTGTGCATGATAAGCATTTTCAGGGAAAATGATTGAAGATACCTTACCTAATTCATCATAACTGTCATCTTCAACATTGACGACACCTAACCAACTTACAAAATAGGAAATTGCATTTAAATCTGTTCCACCCTCTATTGCGGCTTTTGAACCAATATTTGAATATCTTAAAAGTATATTTTGAAGGTTGTTTTCTGATAAATCCAAGGTTTCACCAGTGGCAATTAAGAATGAAGATTCGAAAGCACCTATCATACCAAATGCCCAACAAGCCCCCATGAAACCTTGATTTTTAACTGAAGTGACTAATCCCAAATCTTTTAAGTTGAAGTATGAATCACTAGCAGACCCATTGATTTTTGTAGGATTTAATACAATCTGTTTTCCGGTATAATTAATAGAATTGAAATATGTTTCATCATAATTTTTGAAAACATCACTTTTTGTTTTGTAAACATTATTAGATACTTTTGAGTCCGCATCTGTGAAATAATCGTGTAAAGCTTCAGTATTGCCTGAAAATTCGTTTCCAGTTACTTTATTTGTGCTTTGATATGAAAGTATTGCTCCACCTTTAAGAGCAGTATTTTTTTCAAAATAAGAGTTTTTTACAATGTAATCACCATAATCCAATAATAATGCACCTCCAACCCCTATGGAAGAGTCTGCACTATTGGATACGAATCTTGAATTTTGAATTGTTGCAGTTGCATTAGAAGCATAAATAGCACCACCATCGACATCTGCTTGATTTTTGGTGAAATTGGAAGATGAAACCAAAAGAGTTCCACCTAATTGCACAATTGCCCCTCCAAATTCAGAAACACAGTCAGTGAATTTGCTGTTTAGAATTTTTACAGTCCCATCAAAACCGTAAGCACCATAAATATCTGCAAAAATTGCACCTGCATTTTTGACAGAAGTAGTGTTGATAAATTCACTGTTTTCAATATTGGTTTGTGTACCTTCACCTAATGAATTACCTCCTTTAACTGCCACAGCCCCAGCAGTTGCATTTGCATGCAAATTGATAAATTTGGATTTTTTAATGGTTGTGATATAATCATTAAATATTGCAGTTGCATATCTGGAAGTTGAATTTGCAAAGGTACTGCTTTCAACAGTAATAATTGATGAATATCCCTTAATCATACTCCAAGTAATTGGTTTTGAAGTTGAAAATACTGAAGAGTCAATGTTAATATTTGACTTCATTGCTAAAATTGAAGAACCTTCAAATGCATAATTATCAATAAACCTATCGGAATTACTGAAATAGTCTGATTGCATTGAATATATGGTTCCCTCTTTTGCATAGTTATTCTCGAAAGTTACATTATTCGTTTTTAAAACAACATTATTCAATTTTATTGCAGAACCATTACAATTTTTTATAATTAAATTGTTCAGCTCCACAGTACTGTTTTCTAAAACAAAAGCAGTTGTTTGTTTATTACCATCAATGAAATGATTATTCCCATTGATTGTGAAATTTCCATTGTAAAGGCCCATCGCCCCGTATCTGTCTGAATCATTGTATGTATAATCATAATTTAATTGAATATTGTCTTTATCAGAGGTGTTAATGACATTAAACAAATCATTATATGTTTTATCACCTGAAGATACAATATCATCAGAAGTTATGCCTACAGCATCTGTCTGATTTGAATCTTCAGCAAAAACAACACCCACCGATAGTGTCAAAATAAACAATAAGATTATACTTGCTTTAAAAAATTTCAAAATAATCTTCTCCATTTATTTATACAATTATTAATTAGTTATTTACACATAAAAAATTTAGCATTTTGTTCAAAAAATATCAAACAATATTAAAAAAAAAGTTTAACAGCATAATAATGCTGTTTAAGAAGCGTCATCGATTTTTATTGGTTTGAATTTGTTAACATCATTGAATTCTTCCAAGTATTTGAGACAATCGGTAGTTTTATTTTTATCCACGCCATCAAATGAGCAATACACCAAATATTGATCGTCATCGATTTTAAGGATTTCCACAGCACCCACATTTTCTTTCATGGAATCTTTGTATTCCGCATAAGTGCCGTTGATGATTTTTACTTCACGGTCACTGCTGTTTTTGAAATAGTCATCATGATCCATAAATGTGCTGTAACTCTTCATGTCAATTTCAAAACCGTCATGTGAAAAAGTTACAGGATTTCTGTCAAAGCCAACAGGCCCGTTGTAATCAGTTACAGTAGCCGCTGAAATGACCCCCACTGCAAGTGCTAATAATATTAATGAAAAAATAATTACTTTAAATTTATTCATAATTTCACCTAAATTATATATTTAGAATCTGAATTATTTAACATTTAATATTCTTATTACCCATACTGATGTTTAAAATAATAAATTGAAAACTTTACTTTTTATAATTTTTAATATTTTAAACAAAAATAATGAATATGATTACATTATCCAAACATATATATTTATGTATGCCTAAATATTTACATTGTTAAATTAATTTGAGGTGATAATGTGGAAAGCGATGCATTAATAAATGGATTTTTTTCATTCATCATTCCAGGATTAGGTCAACTTATTGAAGGATACAAAACCAGAGGAATAATTTTATTCGTTGTTGCAGTTCTGATTGCAGTAATACTTTATTTACTTAACGTAGGTCCAATTATCCAATATGGAGTATCTATCATTTACGGCCTTATTGCAGGATATGATGCATACAGACTATATTAATTTTGAGTAATTGAAAATTACTCAAAAACTATTTTTTTATAATTAAATTTTTTCAAATTAAAAAATGAACATCATTTTTATACCCTCATGAACAAAACTTTTAACATGAAACTACTTGACAGGAAATTTTTCAATCGAAACAAAAAATTGTTGCTAATAGCTTTCATCATTGTTTTTGGATCGATGATTGTCGCAAGTGTCATGGGTTATTTTGAAGCTGGAGACAACTATGGGGAAATGAGCAAAATAATTGAATTTGCCCACGAAAACAATATCCAACCCTCCGACATGAACATTACCTCAAACGATAAAAGCGGATTATTCTATTTCATTCACAATTTTATCATTGACATCATGACAATGATTGGAGGAGTGCTGTTTTCAATACCCTCCATAATGAGCGTATGGTCAAGCAGCCAAATGGCAGGACACTTCATCGGAAAGGACTTCATATTCGGATTGGTGGCAACAGCCCCTCATGGAATTATCGAAAATTTGGGTTCAGTGTTTGCACTGACAATTGCATTTATAATAACACGTCGTGAAATACGTATTATCAAAACAAGAAGTTTTGAGGGCATAAAAACTGATTTAAAAGATATATTAATTTTATTTGTACTGGATTTAATATTCATAGCGGTGGCAGGATTTATTGAAGCTTATGTCACTCCAGGAATAGTTTCTGCAGTTTTTGGAATTTAATCCTAATTTCATAGTTTTTTAACTATGAATTAAACTTTTTTAAAAATATTACAACAATTTATTAAGATTTCCAAAAAATACCTCCAAACTTTGAAAAAGTTGAAAAATTATATAATCAACTTATAAGAAAAATTAAATTAACTCAAATTGGAGAGAACTTATGAGTAAAAATAGAGTCGAATGGATTGATTTTGTACGTGCAATTGCAATATTGACAGTTCTGTATATTCATGCAACCGACGGTATTTACATAATATCTTCAGATGCAATCATGAACTATACAATCTATTCAAGGATTTTTAATTTTGCATCTCTTTTTATTGGACGTATAGGAGTTCCATTCTTTTTAATGATTACAGGTTACTTATTATTGGACAGATCATACAACGACGAGCGTGTCCGTAAATTTTGGAATAAAAACTGTAAGGGATTGATTATCGTTACAGTAATCTGGGCAATAATCTATGCAATCAGCCTGCAGTTCATTACTGTCAGTTCCAGTCAGGTAAACATTGCGGAATCTGGAAACCTGTTTTTCAGCCACATGTGGTATATGCCTATGATTATCGGAATGTATCTTTCAATGCCTTTTGTATCAAATGCTTTGGAACATTTTAGCCCGAAAACTATCAATCAGGCCACAATCGTGTTTGCACTTCTGGCATTCCTTCTGCCGTTCATTACAGTGGTGCTTGCAATAAATGGAATTGAAAATGTCAATATCCAGTATTGTCTTGGATTCAGTGGTGGGGTATACGGAATCTACATCATTTTGGGATATCTGGTTAAAAAAGACATGTTTAAAAAGTATTCATCTGCAAGCATGGGATTACTGGCCATAGTATCATTCATAATATGCGTACTGTTCCAGTACTATACATTCATCAAAGGCTATGACTTCTTCCTGTGGTATGAATTCCCGTTCATCCTGACAGGATCATTTGCATTGTTTGAGCTGTGTTCCAGAATGGGAAAAGTAAGGGCATATCCTTTTGTCAGCTTCTTGTCAAAATACTCATTTGCAGTGTTTTTAGTGCATAACCTATTCAGATTGCCATTGCTCCCATTAGTTGTCCAACTACCTTTCACAGAACCTGTAAAAGCAATAATTCTTTGGATTTTACTGATAATCTTCAGTTATATTGCTGTAGTTATCATTTATAGAATACCAAGGTTTGGAAAATATATTTTGTATATGAGATAATTAACCAATTATCTCTTTTTTAATTTCTTTAAATGCATCCTTTGCTTCTGAAGATGGGAACAAAGGATAAATATGGAATAATCCCTCACCGGTGATAAATTTAACATCAACACCATCATTTTTAAGATTTTCAACATATAGTTTGATATCTTTATAAAAAATCTCACCGGTTCCGGCGAAAATTAAAGTCCTTGGAAGGCCTTTATTATCACCATAAAGAGGACTTACACGATAATCTTCAGTATCCAAATCTCCTGCCCATGACTTTCCAATTTCTCTTAAACCTATTTCACCTAAAATAGGATCGTTTTTGCTGTCATAAGGAGGATTACCCATAGAAATGTCAACCCAAGGTGAAAATGTAATGATTTTATCAGGTTGCGGCAAATTGATTGTTTTTAGATATTGACAAAATGATAAAACAAACCCCCCACCAGCTGAGTCGCCCATCAAAATCAAATTGTTTTTTGAATTTAATGTTTGGTATAATCCAGTAATCATCCCATAAGTTTCAGTTGATTTATGCAAAGGGGCGAGAGGGTAAACAGGTAGGATCACATATGCATCCAATTTTCGTGATAGCTTCATGCAATATAATAAATGCTGATAATTTATTTCATTGACGTATGCACCGCCATGTATGTATACAATTGTATTTTTAGCATTTTCATCACCAAATGTAAACACCTCAAGACCGTCAAAATCCCTGCTTTTGAAAATGGTGTTAGGAATCTTATGTTGAGATTTTGATTTTTCATCTAAAAACTCATCAATTTTTTCCTTTGAGTCCATATACTCAGGTTTGGTGAAATTTAAAATAATTTCTTCTATTTTAGAAAAAAATGACCTTTTATCTGACATGTTTTATCCCCTTAACCAAAGCTATGTTCAATATTTAAAAAAAAAATTTAGGACATATCATAACAATATAAATGATATTAATTTTTGATTGTAATAACAGTACTGTTTAATCCTAAAACCCTTGAATAATCTATTTTATCTGCAATTTTATTTAAAACACTGATGTTGTCAAATTCCAAATTTTCATTTTCAATTACCGGATTGAAATCAATTCCAGTATCTTTAATTGAAATCATAATTGCATCATCATTATTCCTAACGATTACATCAATTGTATCCACATCATCATTGGTTTTGATAATATTGACAAGCATCTCCTCAATAGCCATACTAACTAATGTTGAGGACTTATTGTCCCCCAAGTAATTTTGAACATCACTAGATAAGTTTATCGCTTCGTTAACATCTCCGCGAATGGTATGTTCAAATACATTATCATCATTATGCTTATTGATAAAGAAGCCTGAATATTCCCCGCTGGTTTTTTTGTTAATATACTTTGAATAAACAAATAGGAACACTATTGTAAAAAGTTCAGCCAAAGCAAATGAAATCCAAATTCCATTTCCTCCAAATACGAAAGACAATGAAACTGCAAATCCAATAGGCAATACCAATCCTTCAAGCAATGAAATGATTGTAGATAATTGATTTTTTTGTATTGCCTGAGAATAGAAAGTGTATAAAAATGTTATTGCAGTTCCAACATAACTTATCGCAAATATCCTTAAAGCGTTCAATACAACAGGAACATGGGCAGGATTTTTAACACTATATAACATCAGCAATGACTGAGGATAAACAATAAACAATACTGACAATGCCAAACTGGCAACCAAAACAATTTTTAATGATCTGTTTATTACATAATTAACTCCAGAATAGTCCTCTTCCTTGAAGTAAACAGACACTATCGGAGACATTGTTTGAGCTGTACCAATTAAGAAGATATACAATATAAACAAACTATTATAACATATACCAAATGCAACAAGCCCTGATTTTCCAACATATATTCCAAGCAAAAAGTTTATGATGAACAATTTTAAGGTCAGGTACAATTGTGTTGATGAAGATGAAAATCCTGATGTGACAATCTTTTTGAAATAACCAAAGAACTTTCCAGCATTCAATTTAATAAGTTGCAATGTGCGTTCTGATTTAAAGAAGTAATATGAAATGAGTATTGAACCAGTTAAGTATCCAGTTGAAGTGGCCAATGCTGCACCTCCAATTCCTAATTGGAAAAATTGAATATAAACAAAGTCAAAGCAGATATTGACAATGTTAGCAATTAATATTACTCGGAAAGGTAATGTTGGAATACCATCCGCCCTTATAAAGTAAGATAAACTCATCATATAACATAAAAAAGGTATACCAATAACTAATGAAACAAAATAACTAGTAACCTCAGGGATTAAAGAAGGCTGTGAAGCGCATAAAAATTTTACGATTGTTCCTGAAAAAACAACGCCCAAGATTGCAATTAGTATTCCCAATGCTAAAAGTGAGATAAGAGCTACCGAAAAGTAACTGTTACTCTTTTCATCATCAAATTCTGCCTTTGCAACAGAACAAAGTACACTACCTCCTAATCCAATCATCCAATAAATAAGATTTACAAATGTGATTACCGGAGCTACAATTTGAATTGCTGACAGATTGCCTGCCCCAAGCAAAAAGGCCACAATTAAACCATCAACAAACAAACAAATGTTTCCAGCCATGGAAGTAAATAAAGTGGGCATGAAAAATTCACTAAATTTACTTCTTAATAATTCATAATTTCGCTCATACATCTTTTAAACTCCTAAATACTAAAGAAATCCAATTCATCCAAATATTTTATGAAATTATAAACATACTCTTCAGATATAAACGGCCATTTAATTCCTAAACGATATAAAGCCTGAACAGTATATGCATTGTCTACTGGAAGCCAAATCTTTTTAACCTTTCCAGAACCGATTGATGTGATTAAACCAGAAACTCCTTCTTGTTTTGTTTTATCTGCAAGAGCTCCATCTAAAGCATTTTCATAATCTTCATCTTCAACGGGAAGAATTTCCAAACCTAAAGGTTTGATAATGTCAATTATATCTCCAAAACTGATGCTGTGATAATCATATGGATGGAAAACAGTGCATTCCTTAGGAGTTTTAGATAAACCCACAATAGCCTTTGCAGTAATATCTATCGGTGAAAATTCCACATTATTCATCATCATGGAATATGGCATTTTACCGATTGTTATAAATGCTTTTAAACGATTGATGAATCCATTTGATTCAAAGTTGATTTGGAATTCACTGTCAGAGCTTCTAGCCATCAAGTTACCAACACGCATGATTTTAACCTCCAAATCATCATTGACAGCAGCTTCTAAAACAGCACGTTCAGCCAAGAATTTACTGCTTAAATATTGATTGTTTACAGCTTGACCAATGAACAAATCATGCTCCGTAAATTTAACATCCACCGGAGGATAATTGTCAATACTTTCACCAGCAATACTGTATGTGGATACTTGAACGTATTTTGCATTTTTCATTTTTGCAAACTTAAGTCCATTTATTACGCCTCCAAGGTTAATGTCTTCAATGTCGGTTCCTGATGAAAAGTGTTTTACATTAGCCGCACAGTTAACTATTGTGTCAATTTTTTCTGAAAGAAGGTTTTCAAAGTCTTCAAAGTTTGTAATGTCACCTTCAATGATATGCAATCTTTCATCAAATTGTTCCCCATATTCATTGGAGAAATAGTAGAAGAGCAATGATTTCAATCTATCAAGTCCACTTAAAACCTTATTGGCCCTTACGAAACAGTAAATATCTCCAGTTTCATTTTCCAACAATTCTCTCAATACATGTATTCCTAAAAATCCAGTAGCTCCAGTCAACAATACATTACCTAAACTATCTTGGCATTCACCATTCAACAAGGATTCCAAGTTATTTTTAGAAAGCAATTTATTGATTTCAGTGTAATCGTATGCCAATTCGGATTTTTTCTCGAATGACTCATCGGATAAAATAAATTCAGACAATGCTCTTGGAGTAGGATTTGAGAAAACATCACCATAACTTAAATTGTAGTTTCTGTTTAAAGCTTCCATAGTGATTTTAGTAACCAGCAGTGATGTTCCACCAATTTCAAAGAAGTTATCAGTAGCACTTACTTCATCAAGCCCCAATATTTCAGCAAATAGGTTTGCGAAGAATGCTTCTACCTCATTTTCAGGAGCAACATATTTATTGATTAATACCGGTTCAGGCAAGTTTCTCAAGTCAGTTTTACCGTTAACTGTTTGAGGCATTTCATCAAGTTCCATGTAAACTGTCGGAACCATGTAATATACCAGTTTTTCAGCGAGTGAAGCTTTAAGCTCATCAATATCTATGGAATATCCATTTTCTCTACGATTTTCATCCTTATAGTCATCATAAACTGTGAAGTAAGCGCATAAGTGATCATTACCTTTAATCTTTTTAACAACAACTGCTACAGATTTTATTCCTGGGAATTTTGAAAGACCGACTTCGATTTCACCTATTTCAATTCTCAAACCTCTCAGCTTGATTTGATTGTCCATTCTTCCGAATACATAATAATTTCCGTCTTCAGTAACTTTAACGAAGTCTCCTGAGCGGTAAAATCTTATTCCATTGATTGTTTCATATGCTTCAGCATTTTTCTCCGGGCGGTTCAAGTATTCTCTTGAAACTCCTTTTCCTGCTATGTACAATTCCCCAATGACATTTGGAGGTAATGGATTGGAATCAAAGTCCATAACCATTTCATGAACATTAAACAATTCTTTTCCAATGTGAATATCCGAGCTTTCGAGCAACTGTCCATTACAGTAAACTGTTGTTTCTGTTGGACCATACATGTTAAACAGTTTTCCGTTTGAGTTTTCACTGAGCAATTCATATAATCTTGCTGAAAATGGTTCTCCCGCATGGATATACACCTTAAATCCGTACATTGTCTCTTGCATCGCTTCAATTTCTAAATATTGAAGTAATCGTGAAGGTGTTGCAATGTATACATTTGCTCCGGTCCTGTGAATCAAATCCATCATTTCAATCGGGTCTTTATATTCAGTATCGTTGGCAAATACCATCGGAACTCCATTCAATAAAGATCCCATAATTTCTTGCTGGAATACATCGAAAGCAACAGTTGTGGTGGACAATACTTTATAATCCTCTTTTTCAAGATTGTGTACCAATTCATAGGTACAGACATTTCTTGGGTCAGGATATACGAAGTTTGCAATGTTTCCATGTTCCAAGATTACTCCTTTTGGAAGTCCTGTAGAACCTGAAGTGTAAATGAGATAAGCCATATTATTTGCATGGACATCAGGGTCAGGATTGGTGGCGTCTTCCTCTTTTAGAAGCTCATTGACATCCAGTAAATTATCTTCATATTTGGATAAGTCAATTCCCTTTTTCTCAATTACATCATCAACAATAATGAATTTTGATTCACTGTCTGTTAAAACATGCTCAATTCTTTCGGAAGGATATTCCGAATCCACTGGAATGAATGCAGCACCAGATTTTAAAATACCGAATATTGATGCAATTGTGTTACTATCCCTATTCAATATAAACATTACCCTATCTTCAGGACCAACACCTCTTTTAATTAGACTATGGGCAATCCGGTTTGCTTTTTCGTTCAATTGTGAGTAAGTGAATTCTCCATCAGTTGCATATAAAACAACTCTGTCTGGATGCAATTCAACCTGATTTTCAAATATTTTATTTAATCTGTCTTCTGGAATTTCACCATATTCCAAATCATCAATACCCCAATCATCATTTTCAATGATTGAAATATCCTTCATCAGAGTGTTTTCATCGAAAGTTTGGAATTTATCTAAAACAATCCTAATTGATTCGAGAAATGTATTGATTAAAGTTTCAGAGTACAACTGGTCATTGTACTCACAGAATATTCTGTATTGATTATCAACTTCTACAACATTAATGTTTATTTTAAATTTTAATCCTTCATAGTCTATTGATTGTCTTTCAACATTCATTCCGCCAATTTCAATATCGTCTATGATTTTTCCATGATAAGCATATAATATTTCAGGAGTTATGCCATATTCATTTGAAATCTCAGTTAAAGGATATGATGAATATGAAAGTACATTCAACCATTCACCATTAACATAATCTAGGTATTCTTTAAGATTTGAATCAGAATTTAATTTTAATACCAATGGCAATGTTTTTACCATCATTGCCAGTGTTTTCTGCTGATTTGGATTAAATCTACCATTTGTTATTGTTGCAATCAGTATATTGCGATTATAAACAAATTTATTCAAAACAAATGAAGTTGCAGCAAGAAACAGATTATTCTGAGAAATTCCTGACTTCCGGCAGAAATCATCAATAACATCTTTTTCTAAGAAAACATCCTCCGTTGCAGCGTTACCCTCTGATTCATCACCATTGATATCCTGTGCAATTAAAGTTGCATCATCAAATTCTTTGATTTTATTGGCAAAAAATAGCTTTGCTTCCTCGTATAAAGCTGATTGTTCTGTTTTCTTTTCATTCAATGAGTATTCAAAACCATCAAGTTCTTCAAGTTCATAATCTTTTCCATCGTAGATTTTTGCAATTTCATCAAATAGCAGGTTTAGAGAGGTTCCATCAACAATAATATGGTGGAAATCAGCAAGAAGCATTGAATTTCCAACTATCTTAAATCTGAATAGTGGCCCCTCATCAAGTATGAATGGTTTTACAAATTCATCTACTTCAGCTTCATCCGCTATTTCAATAAATTCGTCCACATTAAGATTATCTCTTCTTTGTTGGTAAACTTCGCCATTTTCAATAATTATTCTTGTTTTTAAGTATGGATGATTGTTAATAGCCTTAATAATTGATGATTTTAGTTTATCAACATTAATACCCTTGCTAAATTCCATTTTCTTTGGAAGATTATATGCAGTATTTTCAGGATTTTTAATGCAATCAAAGTAAACTCCAAGCTGATTTGAAGTCAACGGATATAATTCATGGACATCCACAGATTCATCATCTACAAATTTAATTTCAGAAGCGATTCTTTCAATTGTTTTATAATTCAATATCTCAGTAACATTTAACTGGGCATTCAACTTATTGTAAATTGCAGAAGTGAATTTAATAACTGACAAAGATGTCAAGCCAATACTGAATAAATCGGTGTTTATACCAAATTCTTTGATATTTAAAATCTCAGAAACTATGTCAAATAGTTTTTGCTCGATTTCATTACGCGGTTCAATAAACTCATCAACATCAATCTCGGGATCAGGCAAGTTCTTAAAGTCTGTTTTTCCATTTGGTGTTTTTGGGAATTCATCCAATTGAGTGAAATATGATGGCACCATATACTCAGGAATTGAATCAATTAAATGCTGCTTTAACTCCTCCACATCAATGTCAACTACTGCTGTGAAATAAGCGCATAGATGTTCGACTGAGTTAATTTTTTTAACCACAACCTTTGAAAGAGTTATGTTTTCATAGTTTGCAATTGCCATTTCAATTTCAGACAGTTCAATTCTCAAACCTCTTAGCTTGATTTGAGTGTCATTTCTCCCATGAACATATAATTCACCATTAGCATCTTTTTTACCTAAATCCCCAGTATTATAATATGGAATATCATTTAAAGTTAAAAAAACCTTTTGAGTTTGTTCATTATTGTTTAGGTAACCTCTGGCGATTCCGGCTCCTCCGACATAGATTTCACCAGGCACATAAGGAGGTAACTGATTTCCATCAATGTCCATAATCTTATCAACAACATTGAGCATCTTCCAACCTGCAGTGACTTCAGCTGAATCAATTAACTTGTAATGTGATGCAATTGTTACTTCTGTCGGCCCATATGAGTTATAGATATCTGCATCAGTGTATTTTGACAGCCGGTCATATAATACTGGAGGGAATCCTTCTCCTCCAACAATTATCACATTGCATTTTCCAACCACTTCCTGAATTTCTTCAAGCTGCAAGTATTCAAGGAGTCTTGTCGGTGTTGAGCCAAATCCTTCAGCATCTGTCTTTTTGAATAAATCAACCAATTCCAATGGATCAATTGATTGTTCATCATTAGCAAATATGACTGGGAGTCCATTAAGTATTGTACCGAATATTTCCCTTAAAAATACAATAAATGATACTGTGGAAATTGAAATGAACTTATTGCATTTATGATTTAACTCATAAATCGGAACATTTTCCTTAACATTAGCTATGTAATTTGAGATTCCCCTATGAGTTATCATAACTCCTTTCGGTTTTCCGGTTGATCCTGAAGTGTAAATCAAGAAACATAAGTTATCTGGTGTTAACTCTATTTTAGTATTTGAATCGTCATCTTCTTTCAGTAATTCATCAACATCAATTCTGTTTTCACCATCATAATCAATTTCAGAACTTGTTATTACGAATTTGGAATCACTATCCTCCAAAATTTGATTGATTCTGTTCACAGGATATTTAGGGTCAATTGGAATGAATGCTGCTCCCGCCTTAACAATACCCAATACTGTAGCTATCAAATCACTGTTTCTTCTCATCATGAACATGACCTTATCTTCAATGTTCACACCTCTTTTAATCAAAGAATTGGCAATTCTATTTGCCTTTTTGTTTAGCTCATCATATGTGAGTTCACCATCTTCAGCAATAAGTATTGTCTTTTGAGGGTTTTTATGAGCAATATTTTCAAAGATTTTGCTTATTACACCTTCATTAGCAAGTTCAATCTTAAAGTCAACATCAAATTCAAGTTCCTTTCTGATTGAAATATTTTTGAGTAACATATCTTGTGATTCAAATCTATCCAACAGAACCTCTATTGAATCAAAAAAAGCTTCAATTAATTCAATTGAGTAGAATGATTCATCATAGCTCAGGATTATGTTTCCTCCCTCATAATTAAATACTAATTTATAATCTTTGGTATCAAATTCATCAGTGAAAAACAGTATTTCGCTTTCAAAGTTTAATTTCTCATTATTCAATAAAGGATAATTGGAATAATGCCTGAAATAGGTTTTGAAATCATTTAAATATTCAATAACTGATAAATTTGTGTCAAAATGGTAACCACAGGCCTGTTTATTATAAGCGATTAGAATATCTTTTGAAAATGAAAATTTTGTTAAGTTAAACAAGAATATTGACAATAATAGTTTTTCTTTTGACATGTTATATTGATTAGATAAATTTTTCAATTTATCTTCATCCATCGGCTTTGAAATATGTGTAAACTTAATTTTGTCACCATTGACATCCGGAGAAATAGCTGTTGGATTTTCAAAGGAATTTATCAGATTATTGTAGTAGTTTTCAGCATTGAAGAAATCAACCACATCAACATCATATTCTTTGCACCTTTTAGATGAATCTTCCATAACTTGATTTGCTAAATCCTTTAAACCATAGGCAATTGATTCAATTTCTTTATAACTGAAACAAGACTTGTCATATTCAATGAATATTGACTGCAATCCATTTTTATCAGAATAATTTTTATTTATTCTAAAGTGTAATGGGAATTTTATATCTTTTTGAAATGTTAAGAATTTTGAATCATAATCCGAGGAATTTGAAACGATTGAAATCATCGAAATGCAATCCGGATTAATATCTTCATTTCTCAAATCAGTAGCATATTCACTGAATTGCAATTTTGCATGAGCCAATCCTTCTTTTAAAACAGATTTGGAATATGCGAGCAGTTCATCAAATGACAACTCTTCATCATATGTTAATCTTAGAGGAATTGTATTAACAAACATTCCTAACGCATCACTCTGTCCAAAGTATCTTCCATGAACAGATGTGTTCATTACAAGATCTTTAAATGATTCATTACCTTTTTTTGATTTTGCAAAGTATAAAAAGTCCAGTGCAAGTGCAGTTACAAATGGAGAATAATTGAATTTTGGTATTTGGTCCAAAAACACCTCATAATAACCAAGTTCGGATTTGTCAAAGGAATACCAATCCTGAGAATAACCTTTTAAATTGTCTAACCAATATTTTTTATCTTCATCTGCTTGCGGAGATTTCAAATAATCAAGTTCATCATCAACATAGGTTTCATAAGAATAATCCGTGGGATTATAATCACCACCAAGATACTTCTCTATTTTTTGAGGAATTAAAGAAAATAATGAAGTACCATCCAATAAAATATGTTGAACCACACCAATAAGCACAGCTGAAGATTTTGTTTTCAATACTGCCCATTTATACAATGGAGAATCAAAAACATCATCAAAAGGTTTATCCAAATAATCAACAATGAATTCATCAAGATTTTCATCATCAACCTCAAATGAATCAACATTTACATCAAAATCATCATAATACTGTTTGAAATCACCAGTTTCATCATATTTAATTTTTAAGTTCAAATAATTTTTAGAAATGCATTCTATTGCCTGTTTAACTTCTTTTAAATATTTTAAATCATAATCTTTTCTGAATTTAAGATAAAAAGAGTCATTGCCAGGATTGTTAATCTCAGAAAATAACAACATCTTTTGACAAGAAGATAAATTAAAATCAACCATCATATCCCTACCTCATTAATATATTATTTCTTTAAAGTTTAATAAATATAAAACTATAAGTTTAAACTTTCATGGATAAAATGTTTAAAAAATAGAATTAAAAATTGTAAATACATCAGCACCTACAACATAATCTTTAAAGTTAAAATGCTACAGATTCAAGGTTGTTGTTTTTATTGAAATTGTTTAATTGGAAAATTAAATCACCATTGTTGACGCTGCTAGAATCTTTTGCCCGGAATGCTACGATGTATTCTTGACCGCCAACTTTTACTACCTCACTGACACCATGATTGCATGATCGTAATCTGTGAAGTTTGCAGTATTGTCAGAGTTTTTGCCAAGTTTCATGTCATCATCAGGGACGATGTATTCCTTACCGCCGTGATGAATAACATTGTCTAAAACATCATCGTTTACATTTTGGAAAATTAAAAGTGCGGAGACCGCTAATGCAAAAAATATTTTTTTACATCCATAATATCCCCTTTATTTTTTTAAAGTATAATTAGAAGAGTTAATTTGAATAACACTCTTCGAAGTACAATTAATTATATGAAAAATACAATATAGAAAGTTTTTCAAATGTGATTGCTCCATTACATCATAAAAAATAGGAGCAAATTTAAAAAAATATGTTAAAGCAACCTTTTATTCCATTATACAAAATGTCCAGAAGTTTTTAGATACCAATCACATTTGATCTTAACTTCTACATCATTTACTCTGCATAACCTGACTGGCTGGAATGTCATGAGCAACACATTGCGCCAACACGCAAGCACCAATAGCTCTGATTCAGTTTCATTCAATTTGGAATTTGAAAAATTCCTCCAGTTTGTCAAAGGCAGTAGGGAAATCCTTGACGGAATTGCACCATTTATGGAACATCTCTAACTTCTTCCAATCTATTTAAATAATGCTGAAATTCTCATCTGAAAAATCTCCCTCAATTTTTAAAGAAAATATTAATAATGCTCTTTTTATTATATTTACCATAACAAAGAGATTTAATTGAACACATTTAACATCTAAACGATAACATGAATCAAAAAAAGAAAATAAATGAAAAATTAAAAAAAAAAGTTAAATGGCAGATTAACCTCCTCCAGGAATAGTGTATTTATCATTTATACCATAAAATATACCGTCACCTTTACGCTTTTCAGTTACATTCAATAATGCATTATTGAATATAATATTTAATAATTTATATCCGTCCTTATCTATAAAATCAGTTAATGCAGTATTATTTTCACGTATTTTCAATACATCCTTTTCAATGCCGAAGCATGCGCCATATATAATCTGTGCTGAATTTTCCTCAACAGATTCAGGAGGATACTTTTCAGTCAAATCTTGGGATTTTAAATAATTCCCGAAGTTCTTCCATTCCTTTTTAATCTCTTTTCCATTTCCTGTAAATTTGCCATTCTGCAAAATATCTTTATAATTTTCACCATCATATCCATTTTCATTTTTAAAAGATTTAATAAAATCATCAAAATCTTTTTCAAACTTATTTGCAATTGAAGAGTTGTTAGTTTGCTTTGCCATTGCTTTTAGGTTGAATTTTTTGTTTTTATTCAAATTTTTAAGCAAATTAATGGCCCGCGATTCGGAAGTTTTTAACTCGCCTTTATTTGCGATTCTGAAAGTAATTTTCTTCATTACTTCCATATCTTGAGAGGTTAATTTTTTACCCACATCATAGGAATCGTCTAAGCCAATATCACATTTGATTTGGTCTTTATCGATTAAATCAAGCACAATGAGTGATAATGCATTGACCCCTATTTTATTGTTTTTTGAAAATAATATTGAAACAATAGGATAAGAATCATCACTAGGCGGATTTTTAATATTTTCATTTTCATGATTTTTATTCAAACCTAACATAATACCCCTACATTAATAATTTTTCTTTTTATCATCCTTTAAAGATTCAACGTATGATTCATGAATCTCTTCTGCCAATTCATCATTCCCTTCAATTATTGGCCCAGTATAATCACAGTCCTTGCAAACACATTGCGACCAGTTTTGAGGGATAATCCAATCGACATTTCTAGATCCACATCTTGGACAAATTTTATGCATTTTCATTTTCAATCTTCCCGAATATTTTGTGATTAAGTATAATACATATATAGTCTTGAAAAAAGAATATATAAAGTTTTTTGAATGTGAGTGTCCACTTACATTGGCA
This sequence comes from uncultured Methanobrevibacter sp., assembly GCA_964596915.1. GTDB lineage: Archaea > Methanobacteriota > Methanobacteria > Methanobacteriales > Methanobacteriaceae > Methanocatella. The sequence goes on along the minus strand of CAZQWN010000001.1, from coordinate 43,029 downwards.
AATAATGAAAAAAAAAGAAAGATAAATTAAATTAATGGAAAAAAATAAGATTCTATTAAAATATTAGTGGAAAAAAATATCTTTTCAAAACACATTCAACAATAATATTTAAAATTAATAAAAACAAAATAAGATGTAGTGATAATATGGATATTGTAAAAAACTATAATGACAAAGAGTTGACAATTGAAGTTGGAGACCGCATCGATACTGTAACTGCACCTGATTTTGAAAATGAAATCAACGATGAAATGGGCAAATTCGATTCATTGATTATTGACTTTTCGAATTTGGAATACATTTCAAGTGCAGGATTACGTGTTTTAATTGCAACCCAAAAGAAATTGAAACCGGAAAACATTCCAATGACTATTAAAAACGTTAATGACACCATTAATGAAATATTCAGAATGTCAGGGTTTGATAAAATCTTAAAGATAGAATGAATTCAATTTCATTAAAACCTGAATTAAACGAATTATACTCTTTAAATGAGTTTATTATAAAAGAACTCGAAGAAGAAAACCTTCAAGTTAATTTGATTGTTGAAGAAATATTTGTCAATATTGTCAATTACTCAAAGACTGATTTTATTAAAGTGAATGTTGAATTCAAAAAACCAACATTAACTATTGAATTTATTGACAATGGAGTTGAGTTTAATCCCCTTATTAAAGAAGATCCAAAAGCTCCAGAAACAATTGAAGAAACAAAAGTTGGCGGACTTGGAATTTTTTTAACTAAAGAAATGGCTGATAAATTAGATTACCAATACAATAACGGTGAAAATCACTTAAAAATTATCAAAAACGTGGAATAATGAATGATAAGTTTAAACAGGTAATAATTCCGTTTGTTTTAATGCTGATTTTTAACTTGGGAACATATTTCTTAACTTATGGAAGTAATTTCGGTGCGGGATTAAGTCCTCATGTAGGGATATTATTGGTTTCAGGACTGCTATTTGGACCTTATGGTGCAATAGGTTCTGTGATTGCAAATTTCTTATGTGATCTGATAAGAGGTTATAACCCTATACTTGCAATAACCTCAGAAATAATCAGTTTTGGAGTGTCATATTTAGCATATAAACTATGGTATGAAAAATATAAAGGCAGAATTGAAATTTCAAGACCAAAATTAAACAACACATCAAATGTAGTTTTATTTTTTGGAATCATAATTATTTGTGGCATTTTATACTCAGTAATACATGGAAAACTGTTTTATTTATTGTACCCTAGAACCCGATCAATAAATTATCTTATTGAAATCAGATACTTCCTAAACTTCATCAATTCGTCATTCATCTTTGGGATAATTGGAATCTGGATTTCCAATAAATTTGATTTTGTCCACCTCCCTAAAAAATCAAAAAAAGAGTACAATAAAAAGTTATACAGAATATTATGGATTTTATTGATTTTAACATTATTGTTAACATTAATAATTGATTATACTCTCAATTTAAATTATATCATTATTACAATCGAGTTAATTGCGATTTCTTTGATATTATTTATTTATTTGTCAAAACCTATCGACTGCCATATTGTTGAAAAAAATTATAAGTCCATTTCAGATGATATAATGACCATATTCCTAATAGCAACGCTATTTATTATAATTTTAGGAATTATTATGGCCAACGATCACATATTAATCGATGCAATGGATGACTTCCTCCCAATGGACAAAACAGAATTGATTATCTCAATGATGTCATTGATGGATGTGCTATTGATTATTTTCCTCATCCCGTCAATGACTGTTCTTAAATACATTGAACAAAAAGTAATTGAACCAATATTATCATTTGCAAAAATTGAAGATTTCATACATGAAAATGAAAAAATAGAATCTGAAGGATTAGTGGACATCTATTCCAACTATATTAACGAAAAAACTGAAATTGGAACACTTGCCAACTCATATACTGAACTAATTAGTTTCAATAACAATTATATTGAAAATATACGTGAAATTGAAGGAGAAAAAGAACGTATAAAAGCAGAACTGGATATTGCAACCAGAATTCAGGCAGCAAACCTCCCAACAGAAGCAATAATCAATGACAATTACATAGTCAATGGTTATTCAAACCCAGCAAAGGAAGTTGGAGGAGACTTTTTTGATTATTTCGAGTTAGATGATGAGCACTTAGCCATAGTTATTGGAGATGCATCAGGAAAAGGTGTGCCGGCGGCAATTCTTGCAATGATTAGCCAAGTGATGATAAAACAACTCATAAAACGCAATCAGGACCCTGCAAGAATCTTATATTTACTCAATAACCAGATATGTGAAAATAACTCAGAATCAATGTTTATCACACTATGGCTTGGAGTTTACAACAAAACAACTAACGAACTAATATTTTCAAATGCCGGACATAATCCCCCATTAATTTATGAAAATAATGAATTTAAATATCTGGATATTGACACTGGAATTGTATTGGGAATCATGGAAGATTTTGAGTTTAAAACTGAAGTAATAACATTATCCAGTGAAATAATAGCATATACTGACGGAATTACCGATGCAAACAATGCAAATAATGAAATGTACGGTGAAGAACGATTATTAAACTTCTTTAATAAATTTAAAAATGGTAAAAATAAAATTCAATCATTATTAAATGACATTAATAACTTTACCGAAGATACAGAACAATACGATGATATGACCCTAGTGTATTTAAAGATCAAAGATGATTAAACTAGCTTATTGTGACGTCAGCGATTTAAACTTAGCTGATGCATATAAATTATTACCAAAAACTAGGCAAAAAAAAGTTGACAGGTTTAGATTTGAAAAGGATAAAAAGCTAAGTGCAGGAGCATATCTGATTTTGGATAAACTGCTAAAAGAAGAAAACATTAACGAACCCATATTTAAAACTGGCAAATATGGTAAGGCATACATATCCAACTGCAAAAATATTCATTTCAATTTAAGCCATTCGGGAAAATTGGTTGCCTGTGCAATATCCGATAGAGAGGTTGGAGTGGACATTGAATTTAATGACCCTACAATCGATTTAAACATAGCCAAACACTACTTCTACAACAGCGAATATAAAAGCATCATGAACTCGCAAAATCCATCTGATGAATTTTTCAAATTTTGGGTTTTAAAGGAAAGCTACATGAAATACACCGGATTGGGATTTAATTTACCATTGGACAAATTTGAAATAATTATAAATAATGAAATTAATCTTAAAAATGATGAAAATAACCTAAAATTCAGCTTATTTGATGTTGATGATTATAAAATGGCAATCTGTTCAAAATACTCCGCAACTGAATATTCAACATACAAATCATATGAACTACTCTGATTTTTTGGATTTTATTTCAGCATAAATGGTACCAATACCCATAAATTGAGTTACAAATGCAAGAAAATCGAGTATAACCTCCCAAAAATAATTTAAAAAATCAATTGGTAACACTATATACTCAAGAGAAAAAAATAGGACAATTGCAATGATCATAAAAGTATAATCTTTTGCATAATGCCTCCATCCAGCAATATCAATATCTTTTTTAATTTCCTTAAAATTAAATGCAGATAATATGCTGCCCGTATCTGCAAGCCTAGCTAATGCAATTTCCATGAAAAATGTAGTAATGTAAAATAACATTGCTCCTACAACAACAAAAAATAATGTGTCAACTGGATTATGTGAAAACAACATATGAATAGTTTCAGGAAGTTTTATCAACATGTCCTCCAATTCAAACACTGGAAAACCCAATGGTGAAGAAACAAAATGCAATATAATCCATTGAGAATAAAAATAAATTGAGGTAACAATTGCAGATTTAATTCCTAAAATTAAAACATCTTTAATCATTATTTTTGGTAATCTTACACCCTCATTAATTCTATCACGAGTAATTGTCAACCCATAACCTAAAATTAAAAAATTAACCATAAATCCAAAAATGAATAAAAACAATATATGAGATTCAGTCAAAATTCCATAAACATGATTTGGTATGCCCAATAATATTAAAATTAATATAAAAAATGGTACATTATATGTACAATACTTCCACACTTTTTTCATTCTACCGAATGGCATGACAACTCCCCCAAATCATATATTATTTTAAAAAAATGAAATTAATAAACTTAACTAAATATCTGAAAAAAGTAAAAAAATATGTTATATTTAATCAGCGAATATTGAAAAATATAGAACTCAAAATTTAATCAATATTTAACGGCAGATTACCTATAACATTACCTTTTTTGGAAATGCTTACAGTATCCTCAAGACGTACTCCAAATTCACCTTCAAGATATATTCCAGGTTCAACAGTTATAACCATACCCTCTTCAATTATTGTTTCATCACGCGGAGAGAATCCTGGAGTTTCATGAATATCCAAACCTAAACTATGTCCTGTTGAGTGAATAAATTTATCTCCATACCCATAATCTGAGATAATATCACGTGCAACCTTATCAACTTCACAGCATTTCATTCCAGGAGTAATAGCTTTTATTGCTTTATCATGTGCCCCAGCAACAATATCCCAAATTTCGCACTGATATTCTGTGTAAACCATTGTACGAGTATTATCAGAGCAATATCCTTCAAATATACAACCCCAATCAATCAATATAGGTTGGTCCAGCTTTTTAGCTTGTGGAATTGCATGAGGAAGGCTTGAATTAGCACCGCTTGTGACAATCGTATCAAATGATTCCTTAGATGCGCCGTTTTCAATCATGTAACGGACAAGATCAAATGCCACTTCCTTTTCAGTATTTTTATTATTTAAAATATCCAACTGCATAAATGATTTTTGCGCTATTTCAGTTGCTTTGGCGATTTTATCAATTTCATCAGGTGTTTTAATCATTCTTTGCTTGTCAATATATGTTTTGGCATCTATTTTAAAATCATCCCTAAAACGAACAAAAGTGCTGAAAGGAAGTGTCGGCTCAATGGCCAAGCTTTTAATCCCATCTTCCTTTAACTCGTGAATCATCACATCATATGACTCATACTCTTTTACCTCAATTGTAGAAGTGTTTCTGGCCAGTTCCATATCCATTCCAGAAGCATAGATAATTGGATTGTCCTTAATTACACAAAATGCAAAACTGGTTGGTTTATATCCTGAAATATATTCAACATTGGTAAAGCCAGTTAACAAATAAGCTTGAAAATCATCTTTTTTCAAATCATTTAAAATGTTATCAATATGCAAGTCCATATTATAAATTAGAAAAGTCTTTATATATAAAATTAGATATTTTAACATTATGTTTAAATTTACAAGTAGTGAAATAAGAGATTTGATAATTGCATTTATCGTTATTTCTCTCTGTTTTGCAATAGCAAATGCTGGAAGAGACGTGAATGCAGTCCTTTCCATATTGCCAATCGTTATGGTTGGTGTGGGCGCAGGTTTTATATTGCACGAACTTGGACACAAATACGTGTCCATGAAATATGGATATTGGGCAGAATTTAAATTGTGGCCTCAAGGACTGATATTTGCACTTGTTACATCATTTTTCGGATTTGTATTTGCTGCACCTGGTGCAGTTTATACATATGCAAACTACATGACCGATGAAATCAACGGTAAAATATCAATTGCAGGACCTATTGTCAACATCATACTCGCATTAGTCTTTTTAGCAATCTCAATAGCAGTTTATAAGTCTGCATTCACTTCTGAAACCTCATTATTAATATTCGCCATTTGTTCTGTAGGATATTCAATCAACAGTTTCCTGGCTGTTTTTAACTTGTTGCCTATCGGAAACCTGGACGGATCAAAAGTATTGACATGGAATTTCGGAATATGGATTGTTACAATCGCAATTGCTGCAATATTGACATTTATGTCAATGACAATAGGTGTTGAAAATATAGTTAGAATGATTTTAGGATTTTAAAAATGAGCGAAGAAATAACATACTTTAAGGGAACCCATAGAGTAATAGCTCCAAAAAAGACCATTGAAATTAACGAGGACAAACTAAAGACTGCAGGAATAACCCGTATTGCTGACATTACCGATTTGGATAGAATAGGCCTTCCAATTTATACTGCCATCAGACCTACTGCCGAAGAGGGTGGAGTGAGCATTTACGGAGGAAAGGGAATTACAAAAGACCATGCAAAGGCATCTGCAATGATGGAAGGTTTTGAGAGATATTCTGCTGAAAGACAAGACAGTGATGAAAGTATCATCTCCAATATGGACAATATTGACAACAATATTGACCCGAAATCCCTGAATTTGCCGAAAGAACTTGAAAAGGTTGACATTAACGATTGGGATTTGGAATGGAGCATTGCTCATGACATAATATCTGATGAAGATTATTATATCCCTACAAATGCTGTTTATCATCCATACAATCCAAAGGATAATGCAAAAAGCCTATTTAAATCAAATACCAATGGCCTTGCTTCAGGAAACATTTTGGAAGAGGCAATTTTGCACGGAATGTTTGAAGTTATCGAAAGGGATGCATGGAGCATTTTTGAGCTAACCCATAAAAATTACTCCCAAATCGATTTGACTTCCATTGAAAGCAATGTTATTAATGACATTATAGATAAATTTGAAAATGAAGGAATAAAAATCAAACTAATGGATTTTACAGCAGACATTAAGATTCCAACAATAGCAGCTTCTGCAGATGATACAGTTACAAAAGATGCGGGATTACTAACCTTAGGAATTGGAACACACCTTGATCCTGAAGTTGCAATACTAAGAGCATTAACTGAAGTGGCACAAAGCAGGGCAACACAAATCAATGGTGCTCGTGAAGATACCGTCAGGGCGGATTTTGCTCGTGAAGCAGGTTATGAGCGTATGAAAAGAATCAACAAGTACTACTTCAGACAGGAAGATGAACAGATTTCACTTTCAGACATTGAAAACAAAAGTACTTCTTCAATTACAGAAGATATTGAAATCGTCAAAAATGAATTGATGGCAAATGACATTGAAAAAGTATTGTATGTTGACTTGACAAGGCCGGAGCTTGATGTCAGCGTTGTTCGGGTAATAATTCCTGAAATGGAAATGTATGCAATAGATCAAAGCCGTGCGGGATATAGATTTTTAAAAGTCTGATTAATATGGTTAAAGTTATAATTTATACAGGTTTATCACTTCCATTTGATGAAGCAAAAGAAATTTTAAATAGTTCAGAAAGTATTGATGTAATTTACAAAAGACCGATTAAAAGAGGAGATTTGTCTCTCGCTTTAAAAGAAAATCCGGACATTATTGGAATAATAGATGGAGTATTTCACCAAAGCTCCGCCGTAGGTCACAAGGAAATACTTAACGTTATTAAAAATGGAGTTGAAGTTTATGGTGCTTCAAGTATGGGCGCCCTCAGGGCATCAGAACTTGATACACTCGGAATGATTGGAATCGGATACGTTTATAATCAATATGCAAGCGGAGAAGTTGATTCCGACGATGATGTTGCTGTGATGCTAGACTCAGAAACTCTGGAAGCTCTTTCAGAACCTTTAATCAATATGAAATACGTTTTTACAAATGCAGTGGCTGAAAACATCATAACCGAAGATGAAAAAGATGAACTTCTAAAAATTGCTAAAAAAACATATTATCCAAAAAGAAATTATGCACAAACATTAGCCGAATCAGATTTAGATAATGATACTAAAAGCAACCTGATTAATTTCATTCGTGAATCCCCAGACATAAAAAAAGAAGATGCGAAAGACCTTCTCAAAACCATCAAAAAAGAGATAGAATGAATCTTGAAAATAAGATTAATATCGTGAAGGATATTTTAAAAAATAAAAAAGTCGCCATTGGTTTTTCAGGAGGTGCAGATTCGACATTGATAGCATATCTATCTTCAAAAGTAGCAGAAGATACACTGACCATCACTATAGACAACCATTTAATGCCAACTGGTTTTATTGAACATGCTAAAAGAACTGCTGACTTATTCAATATCCAACATGAAGTCATAGATATTGATTTTTATGAAGATGAGGATTTTCTAAAAAATGACTCCAAAAGATGTTACAACTGCAGAAATCTGATGTATGAACGGATTAAAAAAGTTGCAGAAAAACATGGGTTTGATTATGTCTGTGACGGAAACAACATCAGCGATTTCATTTCGGACAGGCCGGGAATCTTAATTACTTATGAAAAGGAATTTGAAACACCCCTGATTGATGCCAGATTATCATCAAGAGAGATTCATGAATTTTTGGAGATGAACAATATACCCTATTCTAAATCAACCACATGCCTTGCAACAAGAATTCCCACCAACACCCATACATCCCAAGATAAAATTGAAAAAATAAGAAAGTGTGAAGACTACATCTACACTAACACCGACTGCAAGATAGTGAAAGTTAGAGATTTTGGAGAAATTGGTATATGTGAAGTGGATGACATTGACAATATTACCTCAAACAATAAATTTAAACAAATCAACAATGAATTAAAAGAGATAGGTTTTAAAAATGTTGCATTAAATTTGTCTCCAATTCAAGATAATGACATGATAACTCTTGACTATTACAAAGGTGGATTTTCATACCAACTCCCATACACCATCAATCTCAAAAAAACAAAAACAATTCTTAAAGATGCAAACAACATTTCAGAATCTGAAATTGAAATTGAAAACATCACAATCAACAGAAATGGATTAATAAAAGGAAGTAATTTTAAAAATCATGAAAGCGCTCTAGATAAATTTATGGAAATATTATCTAAAATCAGAAGAAATATCTAAAAAAAGAATTAAAACCTATTAAAACTCATTTTTTCATTTCTTGATATTTTTTCAATACTATATCAGGAGTTTCAATAGTTTTATCAAAAGTTTCTACAAATTCATTAGGCTCATGTTCTTCACTAGATTTTGCCAAACCATTGAGAATCAATTGTTTACCATCGATTTTGAAACCAGTTTCATCAGCAACAACTTCTATCAAATTGATTTCGACAGATGTTGCATTTTCCAACACATCATCAGCCTTAACCTCATATTTAATATTTAAATTTTTATGAGGCATAAGCTCATTTATAGTTCTTTTTATAACAGATTCGAAAAGTTCCAGGAATTTTACAACAGGAGGCAGATTATTAGCCCACCAGTAAGCGATAACAGAATTAAGAACAATTTCGTGTTCGACAAAATCATCATATAATCTTGCTCGAACACCAACAGCACTATCATCAACTGTTTTAATCACTAAAACAGGACTAACAGCCATTATATCACAGTTATTCTACTAATGCTTTGATTAAATCACTAGCTCTTACTAGACCAACTAAATCTCCTTCCACACCAATAACAGGAATTTGCTCAATGTTTAAGGATTTCATTTTTTTAGCACAGTCTGAAACTTTAGTTTTAGAGTTAGCTACTTCTACATTCCCAACTGCAACATCACTGACTACTTTATCTGTGAATTTTAAATGGTTTTTCTCGATGTATAATACTGAAGTACTATCCCAAGACCATTTATCTCCTTCGGTACCTACAGTAGAACTGTGTTCACTTCTTTCGGAAATGATTTCAATTTCGGAAATGAAATCAGTTTCAGTCAAAATGCCGGATAATTTTGCATCATCATCTAAAGCTAAAACGGATTTTAATCCAAATTGATTCATGGTTTCGAAAGCAACATTTAATGGAGCTTTTTCCCAAGTAGTTGGAACTGTAGTAATCATATAATTTTCAACTGCATCGTCAATGTCAATTTTGGTTAAGGCTTTTGATACTAAATCGAAAGATGTGATAATTCCAATAAGTTCACCTTCATCGTTTACAACAGGAACTCTTCTCACATTATTTTCAATCATTTTACGGGCCGCATCAACAACATCATCACCGGGATTTACGGAGACTAAGTTTCTGCTCATCAACATTGCGATTTGTTCTTCATCAGGATTATTAATTAAATCAGAACGAGTTACTAGTCCTACTAAAATATCAGTGTCTTCTTTAACTACAGGAAGAACTGCTTTGTTTTCTTTTCTCATTAAGTCTAAAACTTTTTCTCTGTTTCCAGGTACTGAAACACTTACTACATTTTTAGACATTGTTCTTTTAACTAACATAAAAACACCTTATATAACAAATAATAATAACTGTGATAATTAATGGATTACAAGCACTGCACATTTAGCTGAGTTTACAACCTTATCTGCCACACTGCCCATAATAAATCTATCGAATCCGGATTTACCTGAACTACCCATCACTATTAAATCTACATCTTCTTCTACTGCCACTTCTAAAATACATTTTGCAGGAGAACCTTCTTTGATTACATGAGATACATTAATGTTATCCACATTTAATTTGTCAAATTCTTCAAGATTCTCTTCTGATCTCTCTTTTAAGACTTGATTTAACTGGTATACTTCATCATCTAATGGAAGTCCGTTAACAAAATTGTTTTCTGTGACACTCACAGCGACTATTTCAGCTCCACTAACGCCTGCCAAATATAAAGCATGTCTTTGAGCTTTTTTTGCAAATTCTGACCCATCTGTTGGGACCAATATTTTTTTATACATCATTAACATCTCCCATAATATATAGATTTACTATCCATGATATTATACAATACATTTTTTATTAATGATATATAATATATTTTTCGTTTCACCACGATTACAAATATTAAGGTATGGATTTTTAGAAAAAGATTTGAAAATTGTAAATTCTGCAAAATTACCTTCATTTATCACAGATTTTTGAACAATTTCATTAATTTTATGGCTGCAAATGTTTGTTGTTGCCATTTGCAATAACTGTTTAGGGTCAATATATGATTTATAATAAAGTGACATCAATTTTAGACTAAATTCCAACTCCCTCAACATATTTGGAGAGTTTAACATCACATTGTCAGTTCCAAGCAAAGGCTTCATTCCCAAATCCAACATTTCATTTAGCCTGCAAACTCCAACATTTAAAGTTGCATTCGCCCTTGGACATACCACAACATTGGAAGATGATTTTGAAACCAAATTAATATCATTGCTTTTTGGATTTGTAAGATGGACCAACTGGGAGAAGTTGTTTTTAATTCCCTTTTCAATTTCTGTTTTTCCAAACTTATTTAATGATTCAATCTGATTGGATTCGGATTCCGCCACATGGATTGAAGATATTTTGGATTGCTTTTCACACTCTTCAACAATCAGTCTCGCCACATCTTCAGTTATCTCACCAAAACCGCTCGGTGCGATTCCATCTGCAATTTTTAAGATTTTACGAATAGCTATCCTAACTTTACCTA
>CAZQWN010000001.1:0-31615 GCA_964596915.1 uncultured Methanobrevibacter sp. | reverse complement strand
CTTAATGACAATGAGTATCCTTCATCCTTAATTATGGAATCTCCAATATGCATATGACCATTGATAAATGAAGGGCAAACTACAGCACCTTCAACATCAATGATTTTGCCTTCACGAGATTCCTTTGAGATTTCAATTATTTTACCGTCATCGACAACAATATTTTCACGTGAAGGAATTAAATTTTGACCTTTAAGAATGATTCCATTAGCTATAGTAAACATTAAACTAGATTCTAATTTTTTTTATTAAAATAATTTTTCATTAACTATATTTAATTTGAAAAAAATAGTATTAAATAAGTGTTATTTAAAGTTCAATACATTAATTTTTTCTTCGTTTTTTAAAATTAAGGGGATGGTTTCTATTAACTCTCAGGAAATAAGATACTTCTACAGGAACATTGTAAAAACTGGTGATGTATACAGAGTTAAACATAACAATAAAGATTATGGGGAGTTTAGGAAATTATCTGACGCATTATATGAAAGGGATGCACTCTTTTTTTGTAACTTTGACTATGACCTGCTTGTTGAATGCGACCTTGAAAACAAGTATGAAAATATGGAATTACCCCCATTTCCCGAAAAACGACCTAAAGGACGTATAAAAGGAACAAAAGTAAACAAAAAGGAAAGAGAAGGAGAAATTCTTTTTGACCACAAACTCAGAGGATTTTATATCAAAAGAATGGACGACATTATCGGTTATTATGATACAATGACTGAAGCGTTCTATTATAAGAAACTTCTGATGGACAATGACTGGGACAAAAGCATCCTGAAAAGCAACATTACTGAAAAAATTGAAGTCAACATCCTCATTGATCAAAGCAAGGAGTACAAGGTTCAATTGAACTTCTGCCCTAAGTGTAAAAGTAGGTTGAAAATCGGCGAAGAAGAATGTCCTTCCTGCGGTATCAATATTAAAGAGTATTTATCAGGAAACTAAAAAAATAATAAAAAATGAGCATTTAAAATGCTCTTAAATGAGATTTATTCCAAATCAGGACTTCCTCTAGCTTCATCTTCACGATATTGCTGTATTAAGTCATAAGCAACAGCACCATCGTTTTGTCCACCTACAACATCACCATATTGATTGTAATAGAAATTGTATTCCGCATTATAATACAATATTTCTTTATCATATACTTCAGTAGTATTGTTAGTATTGTTTTTAGCGGTTTTGTCAAATTGTACAGTACTTGCAGTAGCGTTAGAGTTAGTTTTATCATTAGTGGATTGTCCTTCCACAATCTTAATGGTTTCTTCTAATTTGCAAGGATTATATGTAGTATTACCAGTATAGTTAACAATTACTTTATGGTCTCCTAAATCTTCATTGTATAACACCAGATAGAATTTACCGTCTTTGTCAGTTATGACAGAATAGTTTTCGTAATTGCCGTTTGCTTCAAAGCTTATGTTAACTTTTTGTGATGCAATGGCATTTCCTTTTGCATCTTTAAGTTGGAATTCAAGGTCATCCCCATTTTTTAAAGTCTTTTCACTTAACATTTTTATTTCAGTATTCACTTTTGCTTCAGCAGCTACTGCAGCTCCAACAGCCACTGCAACAACAAAAATACTCAAAATTAATATTGTAATTTTTTTGTTCATGAAATCACCATATTATATATTGAATATCATTCACTTATATAATTAACTTTTAAATAAATGTAATTAATTTTTTACAAAATTGAATAACATTCTGAAATTTTAATAAATATTGAATCACTTTCAATTTAACTAGACAAACTTTCACTCATTAAAAAGTTAATATGATACATAATACCTAATTCGACAGATAAGGGACTTATGAAAAAATAGAAAAATACTGCGAAAAACAAATTCCAAAAAAAATAAGCTAATAAAATTTTTCAAATCTCAAAATAAAAATAGATAATGATAGAGAAAAATTATTCTCCATCAGCATACTCATTTAATGATTTTACATTGATTTCACTATCTTGTACTGCTTCAATAGCATTTAAAGCGGCTCTTGCACCGGCCAATGTGGTAACATAAGGTATACCCAGTTCAATAGCCAATCTTCTGATGATGTAACCGTCTTTTGCAGATTGTTTACCTTCAGAAGTGTTGATAATCAAATCAATTTCCTTGTTTAAGATTGAATCCCTGATGTTAGGGGAACCTTGAGATACTTTTTTAACTATTTCAATGTCTTTAAGTCCTGTTGCATTTCCAGTACCCTCAGTTGCAGCAATCTTAAATCCTAAATTAGCTGCTTTATCTGCAATTGGTCTGATTTTTTTCTTGTCCTGTTCTTTGACAGTGAGGAATATTTTTCCTTCCTTAGGCAGTTCCATTCCTGCTGAAAGCTGGGATTTGTAGAATGCCATTCCGAAGTTTTCATCAATACCGATACTTTCACCGGTGGATTTCATTTCAGGACCTAAAATTGTATCGGATTCCGGCAATTTCAAGAATGGGAATACAGACTCTTTTACAGCAACATGATCAATTTTAATCTCCTTGGTCAAGTTGAAGTCTTTTAGTCTTGCTCCGTGCATAATCCATGTTGCAACTTTTGCAAGCGGTACACCAATAGCTTTACTTACAAACGGAACTGTTCTACTTGCACGTGGGTTTGCTTCAATGATGTAAACCATTTCCTCATCAAGTTTGACTGCATATTGAATGTTCATTAAACCTTTAACATCCAATTCCAATGCCAATTTGGTGGAATTTTCACGAATGGTATGTAAAATATGTTCAGGAATGGTTTGAGGAGGTATTACACAAGCAGAGTCTCCTGAGTGAACACCGGCTTCCTCGATGTGTTCCATGATGCCTGCTATGAATACGTCTTCGCCATCACATAAAAGGTCAACGTCCAATTCGATTGCATCTTCCAGGAACTTGTCAACTAAAATCGGATGGTCCGGTGAAACCTTTACGGCCTCTTTCATATATTCTTCAAGTTCACGTACATCATAAACGATTTCCATTGCCCTTCCACCGATAACGTATGATGGACGTACAAGTACTGGGAATGTGATTCTTTCTGCAATTTCTTTTGCTTCTTCAAATGAATTTGCAGTTCCATATGGAGCTTGATGAATGTGCAGTTTTTCTAAAAGTTCAGCAAAGAGTTCTCTGTCTTCTACTCTGTCAATACTTTCATATGGAGTTCCTAATATTTTTACACCAGCGTTTGCCAGTGGAACTGCAAGATTAATGGAAGTTTGACCACCGAACTGTACAATTACGCCGTCAGGTTTTTCCTGTTCGATTACACCCATTACATCTTCGAATGTCAATGGTTCAAAGAAGAGTTTGTCTGAAATGTCATAATCAGTACTTACGGTTTCAGGGTTGTTGTTGATTAAGATGGTTTCGATTCCATCATCCTTTAAAGCTAGAGATGAATGTACACAGCAGTAATCGAACTCAATACCCTGACCTATCCTGATTGGACCTGCACCAAGAATGACAACCTTTTTCCGGGTGGTTGATACCAATTCATTTCCGACATCATAGCTGCTGTAATAATATGGAGTTTTTGCTTCAAACTCAGCAGCACAGGTATCTACCATTTTATATGATTGCTTGATGTTGTATCTTGAAAGAAGATTTCTGACGTATTCTTCAGTTTGGCCAGCCAAAGTAGCCAGTCTTTTATTTGAAAATCCTAACTGTTTTGCTTTTCTTAAGTAGTATTCATCATCCAATTTTTCAGCAGTCACATCGTTTTCAAAGTTTACGATGTTTCTGATTTTGTATAAGAAGAAATTATCGATTTTTGTAAGTTCACTGATTTTATCAATATCCATGCCGTCTTTAATAGCTGAATAGATTTGGAAGTATATCAAGTCGGTCGGATGAGCGAGGTCTTCTTCAGTGTAGTCGACATATTCAAATCCGTCAAAGCCCATGTCAAGGGATCTTAACGCTTTTTGGAATGCTTCTTCGAATGTTCTTCCGATAGCCATTACTTCCCCTGTTGCTTTCATTTGAACTCCCACTTCACGGCTGATTCCTTTGAACTTGTCAAATGGCCATCTTGGGATTTTTATAACAACATAATCGATTGCAGGCTCAAATGATGCAGGAGTTTCTTTGGTGATATCGTTTTTGATTTCATCCAAAGTCATTCCCAATGCAATTTTTGATGAGATTTTTGCAATCGGATAACCTGTTGCCTTTGAAGCAAGTGCACTACTTCTTGATACACGAGGGTTTACCTCAATAACTTTGTATTCATCGGTTTCAGGGTTTAATGCAAACTGAATGTTACATCCACCGCGAATTCCCAATGCTCTGATAATCTTGATTGATGCGTCACGCATTTTTTGAATGGTTTCATCACATAGGTTTTGAATCGGAGCTACTACAACACTGTCCCCTGTGTGGATTCCCATAGGATCGATGTTTTCCATGGTACAGACAATAATACATGTGTCTTCCTTGTCCCTCATTACTTCAAACTCGATTTCTTTCCATCCTAAAACTGATTCATCAATTAAAACTTGGTTGATGAAACTCATGTCCAAACCGTGGTTTGCAATTTCAATTAATTCCTCTTCGTTGTGTGCAATTCCACCACCGGTTCCGCCTAATGTAAATGCTGGTCTGACAATTACAGGATAGCCAATGTCTTTTACTGCTTCAAGTGCTGCATCCACACTTTCTACAGCCTGACATTTCGGAATTTTTTCTCCAATTTCATCCATCAGGTTTGCGAAGAGGTCACGGTCTTCTACATCTTTAATAGTCTGAACGTCGGAACCCAATACTTTGATTCCTTCAAGTAATCCTAAATCTCCAAGTCCTGTTGCAATATTCAACCCGGTTTGTCCACCCATAGTTGGTAAAATAGCGTCAATTTCTTCTTCTTCAATGATTTTTGCAACAACTTCCGGGGTCAACGGTTCTGTATAAACAGTGTCTGCCATATCAATATCGGTTTGGATTGTAGCTGGATTACTGTTAACGAGTACTGTTTCAATACCTTCCTCTCTTAATGATTTACATGCTTGTGAACCAGAATAATCGAACTCTGCAGCTTGCCCGATTTGAATAGGTCCAGAACCAATAATTAATACTTTTTTAATATCCTTATCAACTGGCATTTGTAATCCTCATTTAATTTTTTTAATAATCATCCATCATTTGACTGAACTCATCAAAAATACTTCTTGTATCGTTTGGACCAGGGCCTGCTTCAGGGTGGTACTGAATACATTTAAGAGGCAATTCCTTGTGGGCAATACCTTCTGGAGTTCCATCATTTAAGTTAATTTGAGCTAATTCTAAATCTGTTTCCTTAAGAGATTCCTTATCTATTGTGAAACCGTGGTTTTGTGAAGTGATGAATACTTTTCCAGTTTTTAAATCTTTAACTGGCTGGTTTTCTCCACGGTGCCCGAATTTCATTTTGTATGATCTTGCACCGAAAGACTTGGCGATTAATTGCTGACCCATACAGATTCCGAATATTGGCAATCTGTTGGATAGTTTTTTCATGGTTTCAATGGTTTCAGTTACTCTATCGGGATTTCCAGGTCCGGATGTAATCATCAGACCGCTTGGAGAGTAATCCAAAACAGTTTTATAATCAGTATCATAAGGGAATAAAACTACACCAATGTCCCTTTCTAAAAATGAGTTAATGATATTCTTTTTAACTCCACAGTCAATTAAAGCAACTTTTTTATCTGCATCCTCATTGAATATCTTGATTTCTTTAGTTGAAACCAAAGGAACAACATCCCTCTCTTCAATGCTTGGTTGGGATTTTGCCATTTCAAGCAATTTATCATCATCAATATCTTCAGTTGTTATTGCTGCTTTAAGTGAACCTCTTTCCCGGATTTTTAAGGTTAAATCACGGGTGTCAATTCCGCTGATTCCGGGAGTTTCAAATTCTTTTAAGAATTCGTCCAGAGTTTTTTGAGGTCCCCAGTTAGAGACTTCACGGCAAACTTCACGACAGACAAATCCTTCAACCTGAATGTTGTCAGATTGATACCACTTTTCACTTACCCCATGATTTCCTTCCAAAGGATAAGTAGACATTAAAATTTCCCCTTTAAAAGACGGATCAGTTAAAGATTCAGTATAACCACCCATACCCGTGGAAAAAACAAGTTCCCCCAGTTTGGTGGTTTCATAACCGAAAGCTTCACCTTTTAAAATAGTACCATCTTCCAAAGCCAATTTAGCTATTTTTACCATTAAATCACCATAAATATAAAAAAATATAATCTCTATCTTTAATATATATCGATTTACTATATTATTAAATTATTGTTTTTTACAAATTTTTGCAAATATCGCAATATTTTTTCAATATGGGATTTTTAGATATACCAAAATATTATATTTTTAATGATAATAACATAATCTAAGGAGATGAAAAAATGAGAAAAAATTTTGAAGATTCAATTGTAACTCCACTTCCAGTCCTCATGATTGGAACATATGACGAAGAAGGAAACGCTAACGTGATGAATATTGCATGGGGAGGTCAATGCGGACCCAAACATATTGCAATCAACATCGGCCTTCCAGAAGTTGAAAAAAAGACCTTGAAAAACATCAAAGCTAAAAAGGAATTTACAGTAAGCTATGCCACCAAAGACACAATGGAAATATCCGATTACTTTGGATTATTCTCAGGAAACGTTGTTGACAAGATTGCTGAAGCAGGAGTAAACGTTGAAAAAGCAGAAAATGTGGATGCGCCAATAATTGCTGAATACCCACTAACCGCAGAGTGCAAATTGGTTGAAATGAATGAAAATGACTTAGGTGAAATGCACATCATTGGCGAAATTGTAAACATCTCTGCAGACGAATCAATCCTTGATGATGAAGGAAATATTTCAGTTGACAAATTACAACCGATTATCTATGATTCAATTGGAAAAACCTACAGAATAGTAGGAGAAGTTGTCGGAACTGCATTTGAAGATGGAATTAAAATTAAAAAATAATTTTAATCCTCTTTTTTTACTTTTTTAAAACAAACCACACCAAACAATATTTAATTTAATAGGCACAATATAGTTAATACCGAAGGAAATATGAGAATAAATCATGGATTTGGAAAGCCAAGACCTTATTAAAAAGCGCTTAAATGCTAAAGATTTTGCTAAATTTAAAAAATTAATTAGTAAAACAACATTATATGATGTTCCGGAATCTTTAACCGGAGAGCTAAGGCCATATCAAAAAATAGGATACTCATGGCTGGTTCAAAACATCAGATATAGTTTTGGAAGTATATTAGCTGATGATATGGGTCTTGGAAAAACAATACAGGTGCTGTCCGCAATTCTTTACTATAAGGAAAAGAATCTACTTGAAGACCAAACTGTACTGATTATTGTCCCACCAACTCTAATATCAAACTGGGAAAACGAAATCAAAAAGTTCACACCAGATTTGACTTATTTTATTTATCATGGGTCCAACAGAAACTACCCATTGGAGAACTATGACATCATTTTGACTTCCTATGGTGTTATCAGACTTGATTTGGAAATGTTTTTGGATAAACGATGGTTTTTATGTGTTATTGATGAAGCACAAAACATAAAAAATCCCAATACCGAACAGACAAAAGCAATCAAAAGCATTGATGCAAGATCCAAAGTTGCCCTGACGGGAACTCCTATCGAAAACAAACTGATGGATTACTGGTCGATATTTGATTTTACAAACAAAGGATATCTATCAACAAAGGATGATTTTAAAAAGCAGTTTGTCATTTCAATCGAGAAACTGGAAGATGAAAAAACCCTTTATGAACTAAAGACAATAGCTAAACCATTTGTAATGAGACGCTTAAAAACTGATGAGGATATTAAAAATGAACTTCCCGAAAAATTCATCAACGACATTTACTGCACACTATCCAAAAAGCAAGTCAAACTGTACAATGCAATTCTGGAAGAGATTTTCTTCGATATTGAAAACTCTAAAGGAATTCAGAGAAAGGGAATAATTCTTAAAATATTGACTGCTTTAAAACAGACCTGCAACCATCCGGCACAGTTTTTATCAATCAAAAATCCTAAAATTAATGAATCCGGGAAAATGGAGCTTTTGGCAAGTGTTTTGGAAAACATTTTAGCTAATGATGAGAAAGTCATAATATTTACCCAATATGTTGAAATGGGCAAATTGATTCAGGAGCTAATCTCCAAAAAGTTCAAACAGGAGGTGCTCTTTTTACACGGTTCACAGACCCTCAAGGAAAAAACAAGGATAATAAATACATTTCAGGAAGATGAAAACTATAAAATTTTTGTTGCAACCCTTAAGACTGGCGGAACAGGTTTGAATTTAACTGCAGCCCAAAATGTTATCCATTATGACTTATGGTGGAATCCTGCAGTTGAAAATCAGGCAACAGACAGGGTTCACAGAATCGGTCAGGACAAAGATGTGATGGTTTACAGATTCATTACAAAAGGAACACTGGAAGAGACTATTGATGCGATAAGCAAGCATAAAACTGACCTTGCAACAAAATCAATAAGCAACGATGAAACATTCCTCACAGAAATGACCAACGAAGAACTGAAAGAATTATTGAAATTAAGATTGTAATCAGAATTTCATGCTGAAATTAAGGCTTCTTGATGAGTGTGTCAAAGCACCGATTGATATGATATCAACACCCAATTTTGCATAATCTACAATAGTATCATCAGTAATGCCTCCAGACACTTCAATCAATGAACATTGACGAATATTCAATTCATTTAATTTATCAATGACTTCACATACTTCGTCGGAAGACATATTGTCAAGCATTACAATATCCGCACCATTTTTTACACATTCAACAGCATCATCAAGTGTTTCAACTTCAATTTCTATTTTTTTGGAAAAGCTGACATTTGCTTTTGCCTTTAACAATGCTTCCAGTGGAGTTCCGCATGCAGCAATGTGATTGTCCTTAATCAATACCATATCATCCAAGCTGAAACGGTGAGTATCCGCGCCGCCAACGTCTAAAGCATATTTATCAAATTTGGCAATAGCAGGTGAGGTTTTTCGTGTCCCTGCAACTCTTACATCATACTCACTAACCAAATCAACATAATGATTGGCTGCAGTAGCCACGCCACTCATTCTCATGGACAAATTCAAAACTGTCCTCTCCAATAAGAGAATTGTTCTTGCATCACCTGCAACTGACATCAACAAGTCGTTTTTGGATATTTTGGTTCCGTCAGTTAGCCAAAAATTGACTCTAATCCCATACTCTTCAAACACTTCACGAATGACATCCATACCTGCAAGTATGCCCTCATCTTTAGAAACTATTCTGGCGGATATTTCCTTTCCTTTTTCAACGACCGCATTTGAAGTAACATCGCCGAAACCTTCATCCTCTTCCAACATGTATTGAATAATTCTATCCAAAAAAATCACCTAAAATTTAATAATTGATTAAAATATATATTATATGTTATAATATAAATTAGTGATTATATGGAAATAATATTTTTAGGAACTTCTTCAGCAGTTCATTCAAAGGAAAGAAATCAGGTTTCAATTGCCCTAAAGGCTTTTGGAGACGTTATGCTATTTGACTGTGGAGAAGGAACCCAAAAACAGATGCTCAGTACCAAAGTAAGTCCCATGAAAGTGTCCAAGATATTCATTTCACATTTTCATGGAGACCATATTTTAGGCCTTCCAGGACTATTGCAGTCATTAGGACTGCTCGGTCGAGAAGAAAAGCTAATAATATATGGTCCCAAAGGATTGCAACAAATTAAAAATGCAATCTTTAGCTTAGGATACTGTAAAATAGATTACCCTATTGATTTTATTGAAATAGAAACTGGAATTGTTGAGGAAACCGACGAATACATCATAAAATGCCAAGCTGTCAGACACAACGTTCCATGTCTTGCATATTCAATAGAAGAAAAGAAAAAACCAAGATTTTTACGTGAAAAAGCAATAGAGCTCGGTGTTCCTGTTGGTCCGGATTTTGGAAAACTTCACAATGGAGAGGAAGTTGAGATTGACGGGAAAATCATTAAACCCGAGCAAGTTCTTGGAGAACCGAGAAAAGGGATTAAAATAACCTACTCAGGAGATACACGACCTTGTGAAGAAATGATTGAATTTGCAAAGGACAGCACTTTGCTTATACATGAATCAACATTTACCTCAGAAGAGGTAGCCAATGCAGAAGAGCATGCCCATTCAACAGCAGCCGATGCCGCATATATTGCAAAAGAGTCAAACAGTAAAAAGCTGATAATTACCCACATAAGTACAAGATATGGCGAAAGTTACTCCAAAGTCATGTTAAAGGAAGCTAAAGAAGTTTTTGAAAATACTCAGTTAGCACATGACTTTTTAGAAGTTGACGTTAGATGATTACCATGTATATTCCTACAACATTCGATGATGCGACAATGACTTTAATCTACATTTTAATAGTCATCGCAGCAACATTGATAGTTACACGACTAATTGCATTTCTAATGAATAAGATGGATCGATTCAAAGATGATATGACAGCAACATACCTCATTAGAGACATAATAACTTACATAATTTATTTTGTTGCATTAATGACAATTCTACAATTCTTTGGAATCAATCTTGCAGGAACCCTATTGAGTTTAGGAATCGTAGGTATTGCAGTGAGTTTTGCTGCAAAGGACATTATTTCCAATTTATTCTCCGGAATAATCCTAATTATTGGAAAAAGCGTGAAGGTCGGAGATACAATAGAAATCAACAGTCAAAAAGGACATGTTGAAAGGATTTCACTCAGGTCAACAGTGATTGTAAACGACCTGGGGGTTAAAATCAACGTTCCAAATTCAACATTGACAAACAACACATATCTCCAATATAAAAAGCCTGAAATGTATAGAATTGACATTCACACCGGTTTGAAGCCAAATGTAGATATAGAAGACTTTTCCAAATACATTCTTAAGAAAATAAGCTCATATGATGGAGTAGCTGAAAATCCTAAACCAGAAGTTTTTGCAAAAGAAATAACTTTTGAAGAAAGTAAAGTTAAAGTATCATTTTGGATAAAAGAATATAAAACAAAAGATGAATATAAATTAATAATTACTAATGAA
This sequence comes from uncultured Methanobrevibacter sp., assembly GCA_964596915.1. Classification (GTDB taxonomy): domain Archaea; phylum Methanobacteriota; class Methanobacteria; order Methanobacteriales; family Methanobacteriaceae; genus Methanocatella. The sequence goes on along the minus strand of CAZQWN010000001.1, from coordinate 20,514 downwards.
ATTAGAAAATATGTAGAAAACGTAGGTGAGTAATGATGAGTAGTTCACTTCAAGAAGAAATTTTAAAAATAAAAGAAGAAAAAAACGCAATTATACTGGCGCATAATTACCAGCCAAAAGAAGTACAGGAAATAGCAGATTTTCTTGGAGATTCACTAGAATTATGCATAAAAGCATCTGAAATTGATGACAAAGATTTAGTGGTCTTTTGTGGTGTAGATTTTATGGCTGAAACTGCATATATTCTAAACCCGGATAAAAAAATCGTGATCCCAACTCTTGAAGCTGAATGTCCTATGGCACACATGTTGCCTGAAGAAGAATTGCTTAAAGCCAAAGAGGAACATCCGGATGCGGGAGTTATCCTTTATGTAAACAGTATTGCCGAAGCGAAACAGCATGCCGACACACTGTGTACCTCTGCCAATGCAGTAAAAGTTAGTGAAAGTTTACCTCATGATAAAATTTTATTCGGACCTGATAAAAACTTGGGAACCCATGTTGCGGCAAAAATTGATAAAGAAATTATTCCGGTTCCTAAAGATGGCCACTGTTACGTTCACAGATTATTCCACATTGAAGACGTTGAACTTAAAAGGGAACAATATCCGAATGCAGAAATCATCTGCCATCCTGAGTGTGACATGAAAGTTCAAAATGCATGTGATAAAGTAATGTCAACTGGAGGAATGTTAAGATACATTGCTGAAAGTGATAAAGAGGAATTTGTTATCGGAACTGAAATTGACATGATTACAAGAATCAACTCTGAGGTTCCGGGTAAAAAATTATATCCTCTCCTTGAAGGAGCAATATGTGAAACAATGAAACTGCACACTTTAGAAAAAATAAGGGATGCACTTGTTAACGAGGAACCTGAAGTTGTTTTACCAAAAGAAGTTGCAGACAAATCAAGAAAAGCAGTTGAACACATGCTTAATACATCAAAATAGCTAGTTTAACTAGCTTATTTTTTTCTATTTTTCAAATTCTTTTAAAAATTCCCTAAACCCATCAAACATTACTGAATAATCCTCCTGACCAGTATGATTCTTAAGGGATTTATATAAAAGTACAGTGGAATTTTTTATTAAATCATTTAACGGAAGCGTATCATGAATAACAGAGTAGTACAAATCATCTTCATTTCCGAAAATTAATGATTTCGCTTTAATCTCACCTAATTTATCTTCAACATTGAAATTTAAAATAACATCATTAACCTGTTTAATATCATAAATATCAGTGAATAAACCTTCATTGACATAATCCTCCATCAACACGTCAATTTCATCATTAGACATTTCATGAAAAACCTTTTTTGAAAAATAAAATGAATATAATAACCTATAGACTGCAACCATTGTTTTTGATAATGATTCATTATAAGTGTCATCATAATATCCCTCAGATGATTCAATTATACTATCTACTGCTTTTGTAATTACATATCTATAACCATTGGTTTTATATGAACTATCACACACCATGATAAAATCCATTTCATCAGGATATTCACATGCCCAAGTGTAAACGGAATATCCTCCCAATCCGGTTCCGCATATTCCCAATACATGAGTGATATTTAAAAATTCGTTTAAAAATTTCCTATTGAAATTAACCATGTCCCTCACAGTATATTTTGGAAAATTATATTTTAAACCTGTTGAAGATGGAGAGCATGAATCGGAAAAGCCTAAAGTAGTTATAGAAATAAAACAATATTTATTTTTATCAAATGGGGCGCCATCAGCAGTTATTTGATATAAATCATTTATCGAAGAACAAGATCCATTGAAGTTATGGCAATAAACAATGGCATTAACCATATTTCCATCATCATCATATTTAGGAGTGCCAGTTATATTGTATTCAACATTAACATTTTTAAGAACTTCACCATTTTCAAATTTAAACTCGTCTAATTTGTAATTACCATATCCTAAAAACAATTCTTTAACTACCAAAATAAACCCCCATAGCAATGTAAAATATTATGTGCTTAAAAATATATAAAAATTATCGGCCTCTATAAATTAAACACTGCAAAAAATGACATTGAACTTAGGTATGAAAAATTTGTAAAGAATTTTTCAAAAAGTTTATTGAATTATTTGAATTCCATTAAAAATGAAATAATCTCGGAAGCAATCTCAGAATAATCATCTTCATCATAATAATTTTCTTTTTCATTAAACGATACTATTTTGGAATCTTTAATACTGTCATTTAAAGGCAGAATGTCATTTTTATCATTGAAAAATAAATAATCTGATAAACCCATAATCAATGATTTTGCTTTAATATTATCTAGCTTGTCAGAAACATCATATTCTAAAAGGCAGTCATTACGATATTTAAAATCATGGATATCCATAAATAATGCATCATCAACATAATCTTCCATCAGCACATCAATTTCATCATTTGACAATTCTTCAAAAATATTTTTTGAAAAATAACCGGCAAACAATAATCTTGCAACCGCAACAATCTGCTTGGATAAAGAAACTGAATATCCTTCCTCATAAAAATCATCAGAAGAGTCAATTATTGCATCAGCAACATTAAGAAGAACATAACGGTACCCATATGTTTTAAAGGAACTATTCAAATTAATAATAAACTCCACTTCATCAGGATATTCGCTTGCCCAAGTATAGACTTCAAATCCACCCACACCTTCGCCTATAAGTCCCATTACTTTTTTGATATTGAATTTTTCTTCCAAAAATTGTCTTTTGAAATTGACTCTATCTTTAAGGGTATAATGTGGAAAATTATGCATCAATCCAGTTGAAGATGGAGAACATGAATTAGGAGCTCCAAGAGGAGTGATTTTAATAAAAAGATAGTCATTAATATTTGAATAGACAATGTCATGAGTTTTGGCTAAAATAGAGTTTCCCCCTTTAAGAGTGGGGCAGTAAACAATAGCATTAGTAATATTGCCTTCATCATCATATTTTGGAGTTCCGTTAACCCAATATTCTACATTAACATTCTCCAAAAGTTTACCTGATATAAATTCAAAAGACTCCATTTCATGATTTAAGTATTCGACATTAAAATCCATAATTCTCCTCCATCCATAAAATTTGACGAACATGTTATTTATAAGTTCTTAACTTAAGGAAAAAATACATTACATCACATATCTTCTAAAAAACTTGACAAAAACATGTTCATTTCTATTTCTTCGCGCGCAATGAAATCTTCCAATCTGAATTTGGCAACATCGCTTTGAAAAGGATATAACATATCGTCAAAATACATTTTTAATTTCAAGGTGTTTCCATCAATTCCTGTTTCATCTTCAAGATTCTCATTTAAAAAAGTCATTTGATTTGAAGATAAACCATCAACCCTATACTCAATGAAATTTTTATCATCAATTCTCCCATAGTTTGAGATTTTAACTATCATCGAAATTCTCCATAAAGTCTTTTAATTCATAAGAGATGTTTTCAAGTTCATTAAAACACAAATGCCCCAATTCAGAATCCATTACAATCAATTCGGAATTTTCAATCATCTCAGACATTGGAATGCCATCAAGTTCCGGCGGAAAGTGAGGATCCTGCTTGCATGAGATGATTAAAACCTTAGATTTGATTTTATCCAAATCATCCTCAACATTGAAATTCATGCTGGCCGCATTGCAGTATTTTAAATCGTAAATGTCAGTTTCTATCATTTCATTTCCGAATTCCTCAAATTCAAAATTCAACTCATCATTTGTTTTCGCCCTTAATGCCTCTTTAGAAAGGCCGAAGTTAAATTCAGCAAGACAAGCTATTCTCAAGGTTCTGATTAACGAATATGTCAATTCACCTTTTGCATAATCGGGGTCTGACCCTATTATCTCATCGACAAAACGTGAAAGAATATAATCATGGCCGGCAACCTTATAGCTGCTCACCCCACAGATGATAAAATCCTGAAAGTCAGGATACTCAATGGCCTGAGTCAATCCTACAAAACCTCCCATGGAATTGCCAATTAAACCTAAAACATGAGAAATTCCAAATTTTTCACTTAAAAACTGTTTTTGAAAATTAACAACATCAAACATGTTGTATTTAGGGAATTTATTTTTCAAACCTGTTTGTGATGGCGAACATGACCCTGAAGATCCAAGAGCAGTTAAACTAATAAAGAAATATTTATCACTGTCAAATGGACAATTTGGAAAAGTCAACGGCAGGATTTTATTTACACCCGCAAAGCTTCCCAAAGAACCACTACAATAAAGAATTGCATTATTGATTCGTCCATCCCCATCATATTTTGGAGTTCCGTAAGTCATATATTCAACTTTGACATTTTCAAGGACTTCACCATTCTGAAATTTAAATGAATCCATTATAAAGTCCTCTTTTTTATTTTCAAAAAATTCATCATCAAAAATCTAAATCCCCTCCATTAAATATAATTTGAAAAAACAAATTATTTAAATTAAACTAAACAATGTTATTGTGATGAAATATAAAATCTTAGAAAAACCCAGTTGTGATGAAGCATACGATTTAGTTCAGGAAGCTTTAAGAAAAAAAGCGACAATACTCATTTTTGCATGCTGCAAAGTCAACTATGAAGGTCGTGCGTTAAGTGAATTGAACTGGGGAGAACGTATAATAATGATAAAACCTGATGGAGCATTTCTTATCCATCAGGAAAAAAAGGTTGAACCTGTAAATTGGCAACCTCCAAAATCAAGAACAAGAAGCTATATCAAAAATGACAATCTCATTTTAGAAAGTCACAGAAGAACTCCGAAGGAATTGTTAACAGTTGAGATTAAAAAAATCCAATTTATCAATTTTGCCAATATCGAGGACTTTGAAGAACTTGAGCAGGCAGGATATGAAAAGGACATGGGCGACATGATTATGGAAAAACCCCACATGATTGAGGAAGGTTTTACACCAACTGCAAGAGAATACAGTGTGGAACATGGATTTATTGATATTTTGGGAAAAGACTGTGACAATAACCTGATGATATTGGAACTGAAAGCCCGTAAAGCAGGAGTTAATGCAGTAAAACAGCTTAAAAGATATCTTCAGGATTTTGAAAATACCGAAAACGATTATCTTAGAGAATGTCAAGCACAGAAGAAAAAAATCAGAGGCCTTCTTGTTGCACCATCCCTGATGGAAGATGCTCAGGAAATGATTGAGGAAGAGGGCATTGAATTTGTTTCAATCGAACCTCCCCGTGAGTTAAAAAGAGATAAAAAAGTAACATTGGATGCATTCTAATTCAATGCATCTTCAATTTTTTTAAGTTCATTGGCATGAAACTCTTTAGTGAAATCATTTGCTGGAATTGAAGTTGTTACATGACACTCCTTTTCCAATTTATAAATGAGATACTCACCATTTTCAAGAGGAAGAGTATCATTCTCATCCAATAATTCCAAGCCATCCAATTCAGCTAGAATATTATCATATTCCTCTTTTTCAAGTGCAATAACATCATCGATTTCCATCTCCTGAAGCTTTGGATTTAATTGATATGAAATAGCTACAAATCCATTGACCTTTTTATCAGAAATTGAAAACTCAGAATGTCTAATTTCATCCATAGACATTTTAACATGAAAAACGGTGTTTTTAGTGACTGGTACTTCAGTGGACAATCCAATCTGATTAATTTCATAATTATTTTTCCACTCACCAATTTTATAAATTGCATAATTTATATCATCAATATTAATAATTTTATCATCATCCATTTTTATCACGAATATAAATATATTTTTATAAAATAAAAACATTATTATAAATATACATCTTATTAAAAATGTAAATTCAATGGAGGTTAGGCTGTGAAAAAATGTCCTGAATGTGGAAATCCAAGTTATGATGGTGCTCCTGTTTGTGGAAATTGTGGATTTAAATTCCCAAAACAAAAGGTTGCGGTTAAAAGAGAGCGAAGTATCTTTGAAAGCCAACCGGAAGTGAAAAAAGCGCCTGAAGTGGAAAAACCACCAAAAGCGGAAAAACCACCAAAAATGGAAAAACCACCAAAAATGGAAAAGAAAGAAGTGAAAAAACCTTCCAATGAACCTGGAGTATTAGACATTATAAAAGAGAAAAAACTCGTTATTGGAATCATATTACTTATTACTTTAATTGTAATTTGTGGAATTGTCCTTACTGGACCAAATAAAAATGTTTCAACCACTATTCCATCTAGCGATTTAGCAGAATATGATGCAGGTGATTTTTCATTTAAATATCCTAAAAATTGGCAACAAGTAAATCTCACTGATTCAGACCATGAAAGCGCTATATTCTTTATGAATGAAAATAATACCATAATTGAACATTATAATATTAGCAGTAGTGCCACATCCCTAAAAGAAATTAATCAGCAAAGAATTAGTTATGCATTAAATAATGGGGATGCTATTGAACTTCTCGAAACTGTCACATTAGATGGCAGAAACGGATCTAATATTATTTTAGAAAATAATGATGGTAACTACACAAGATATGTTTCAATGTTTACTGATGGAGAATTATATGTTTTCAAAATTACTGGAGATTCCATTAATTCCATTACATCAGATAACATAAATACTGTGATAAATTCTGCAGATATTGCTTAAGTATGATTTAATTCATACTTTTTTCTATTTTTTAAGTATTAACATGACAAAACTAAAACTTGCCCTTTGTCAAATGAATGTTATCGACGACAAAGAAGAAAATCTGAAAAAAGCTAGTTCAATGATAGCCAGTGCATCTGAAAAAGCTGATTTTATTGTTTTACCTGAAATGTTCAACTGCCCATATTCAAATGACAAATTTATTGAATATTGTGAAGAAGAAGATAATAGTTATACCCTCAATGTTGTTTCAAAATTAGCTAAAAGTAACGGAGTTTACATTTTAGCGGGTTCCCTTCCCGAAAAGGACCATGATAAATTATACAACACATCATATCTGTTCAATGAACAGGGAAACATTATAGCGAAGCATAGAAAAATGCATCTTTTTGACATTGACGTTAAAGATAAAATCACATTTAAAGAATCAGATGTATTAACCTCAGGAGATAATTTCACAATTGCAGAAACCGATTTTGGAAAAATTGGAATTGGAATATGTTATGACATCCGTTTTCCTGAACTTGCAAGAATCATGGTAGAAAATGGTGCATTGATACTCTTTTATCCAGGAGCATTCAATATGACAACCGGACCGGCACATTGGGAATTGCTTTTTAGAGCCCGTGCACTTGACAATCAGGTTTATTGCATTGGTGTTGCTCCAGCACTGAATGAAAACGCAAGTTACCATAGTTTTGGCCATTCAATTGCTACAAACCCTTGGGGAGAAGTTATAGCTGAAGCAGATGAAAAAGAAGAAATCATATATTGTGAAATTGATTTAGATGAAATAAAAAAAATAAGAGAAGAGCTTCCTCTTTTGAAAAACAAAAGAGAAGATCTCTACGAAGTTATTAAAAAATAACTATTTCAATTTAGCCAATCTTTTTTCAAAATAAGGTAATTTTTTATCGTTATCTGCAAAAACTTCGATAGCAGTTTCTATGACTCTGACTTCATTGTCATAGTCATTTTGTTTTCTGTAAAGAACACATAATCTTTTATATGGAGCATCTTTTGGCTGTCTTGCTTCCACATATCTTTCATATTCCTTAATAGCTTTTTGAAGATTAGTTTTTTCCATTTCTTTGATTGTGCTCATTGGAATAACTTTTACAATAGATTTACCTGAAGTTTTAGCTTTTTGCCTTTTTTCTGCTTTTTTAATAGCTTTATTACAGGATTTTTTGAAGTCTTTATCATCCTCACCTTTTCTTGCTTGTTTAATTAATGCAATGGATACATCAGTTGCAAGGTCTCCTAAAGCCTGAATTGCAGCTAATTTTACACCCCAATCTTCATCTTCAAGACATTTTGCAATGGCATCAAGTTCATCCTCAGCTTGAAGTTCTCCAAGAGAACGTACCGCAACTTTTCTGACACCAAAATCTTCATCTTCAGTTGCCTCAACAAAATATGGAATAACACGTTTATCTTCAGTTTCTTTAAGTGCGAATGCTAAAAAACGTTTGTCTTTTCCTTCGGCATTTTTAAATTCATCAATTAATTTATCGACAGCTACATCCCCCATACTGCCTAAAATTTCAGCAGCTTTAAATCTGACTTGAGCATTTTCATCAGTGGTAGCCTTAATTAGCGGTTCAATAGCTTCCTCATCAGTAATTCCGACTAATGATTCGATAGCTTGTTTTCTCACTTTAACATCATCATCTGATAAATTGTTAATAGCTTCATTAAAACTTAAATTAGACATAATATTAAGTTAGTTTTTGAGAATATATAAATATCTCTCACAAAAAATATGGAAAATTCAATATAATGAAGACAGCATTTACTAAAAAAGAAAAAAAAGAAAATTGAAAAAATAATTTTTCAATTTAAATACAGGTGTATCCACCGTCTACAGCAATTGCTTGACCAGTTACATAACTGGATTTAGGTGATGCGAGATATACAACAGTTGAATCTAATTCCCCATCAACACCAGATCTTCCAACAGGTACAACAGTTTTTGTGTATGCTTTGTACTCTTCGTTGTCAATGGTTGAACGAGTGAGTTCTGTTGGGAAAGTACCAGGGCAGATTGCATTTACAGTAATGTTGTATTTTGCCCATTCTGCTGCTAATTGTCTGGTGAGGTTTACTACTCCACCTTTTGCTGCTGCATATGGGGATGTAGGGGTTGCCATAGTTCCTACTAAACCGAACATGGATGCAGTGTTGATGATTCTGCCGTATTTTTGTGGAATCATTGCTTCACGTGCAACAGCTCTGGACATTTTAAATGTACCTGTAAGGTCTACATCCACAGTCATGTTCCATTCATCATCAGTTAATAATTCTGCTTCTTTTGTTGCACCATAACCTGCATTGTTGTGGAGGATGTCAATTCTTCCGAAATGATCCATGACTTCTTTTACACAGTTTTCTACACTTTCAGTGTCAGTTACATCACAGACCACACCAATACAATCAACACCAAGTTCTTTGATTTCAGCTGCGACTTCATCTAATCTTTCTTTTCTTCTTCCTGTAACCACTATATTTGCACCGTATCTTGCGTATGCTTTTGCCATGTCGACACCAATACCGGAGGATGCTCCGCTTACTAATGCGACTTGTCCTTGTAAATTAAATAAGTCATTCATATTTTCACGCTCCACCATTTTCAAATAACATGTAAGTTATTTTTAGCATGGTATTAATAATTATGTTTAATTTGATTTATAAAATTTACCATCTTAATGAATTTTTTTAAATAAAATGTTAAAATTAACGAATGTTATCCACATTTAATTTAATTAAACTTAATCATGTTTAATAAAACTGGGCGAGTAAAAATCCTCAATTCTGCCAATTAAAACAGAAAAAACGAAAAATTTAGTTATACCTAAAAATTTAAAACGAATCATATTATATAATTAATTTTACAAAATTAAAAAATAGAAATTTTTCTAAAGAGCGGATAAAATGATTGAAGAGCAGACAAAAAGTTATACGAAAAAACAAATTTTAAAGACCCTGCATCCGTGGGTTCAAAAATGGTTCAACTCACAGTTTAAAGACTTCACACCTGCCCAAAAAAAATCAATCATAGACATCCATAAGAAAAACAACATTTTGATTTCATCACCAACAGGTTCCGGTAAAACACTGACAGCATTTTTATCAGTCATCAGCGAACTGACAACACTATCCGAAAAGAATCAGCTGGAAGATAAAGTTTACTGCATCTATATCTCCCCATTAAAGGCATTGGATAATGATATTGAAAAGAATCTGGACGAACCATTGAATGGAATTGAAAAAATTGCCGGTAAAAAGCTTGGAATCAGAAAAGCCGTTAGAACCGGTGACACCTCACAATACCAAAGACAAAAAATGCTTAAAAAACCTCCGCACATTTTAATCACCACCCCAGAAACACTGTCAATATTACTAGTAGCGCCGAAATTCAGAGAAAAATTAAGTCATGTCAAATATGTAATCATTGATGAAATCCACTCATTGGCAGAAAACAAAAGAGGAACGCATTTGAGCTTATCTTTAGAGAGACTGCAACATCTGATAGGCCAATACACAAGAATTGGTCTTTCCGCAACAGTCAGTCCGATTGATGAGGTTGCAAGGTTTTTGGTAGGATATGAATATGGAGTTGAACGGAACTGCAAAATAGTCAACATTAACTACTTGAAAGAGCTGGACATGGAAGTTATGTGTCCTGTCAGCGATATCGTGCTTGCAGATGAAGAGGACACACGACTAGGAATGTACGATTTGTTGGACGATTTGATTTGGGCAAATAAAACAACCTTAATCTTTACAAATACACGTAGCGGAACAGAACGCTTTGTCTACAATCTGAAGAAAATGTATCCCATGCATTATAACGATGAAAACATTATGGCACACCACTCATCCCTTTCAAAGGAGGTTCGATTGGAAACAGAAAACAAACTGAAGGAAGGAAAACTAAAAGCAGTAGTTTCATCAACTTCCCTGGAACTCGGAATAGATATCGGATATATTGATTTGGTTGTTTTAATCAATTCACCGAAATCCGTTGCAAGAGCCCTTCAAAGAATTGGACGAAGCGGACACAAACTGCATGAAAAGTCACGAGGCAAAATCATTGTTACGGACCGTGACGATTTGGTGGAATGTTCAGTATTGCTTAAAAACGCCAAGGAAGGAAAAATCGACAAAATTGCCATTCCAAAAAACTGTTTGGATGTTTTAGCTCAGCACATCTACGGAATGAGCATAGAAAATCCATGGGACATTGACTATGCCTATGATGTCATAAGGAAAAGTTATTGCTACAAAGACCTTACAAGAGACGATTATGAGGATGTTTTGAGCTATCTGGCCGGAGAGTACACGGAACTTGAAGAGAGATATGTTTATGCTAAAATATGGATTGACTATAAGGAAAATGCCTTTGGGAAACGTGGAAAACTGGCCAGAATGCTTTATTCAACAAATATCGGGACAATACCCGACTCTTCAGGAGTTTTGGTTAAATGCAATGGAGAAACAGTTGGTAAAATAGAAGAAGCGTTTATGGAAAGGTTAAAAAAAGGAGATACCTTTGTTCTGGGAGGGAGAACCTACAGATTCAATTATGGAAAGGGAATGACAATCAATGTTACACCCGCAAGCGGACCTCCGACAATTCCATCATGGTTTTCACAGCAGTTACCATTATCTTTTGACCTTGCAATGGACATTCAAAGATTCCGGGCACATATGGATGTGAAATTCAGATATCGAAGAAGCAAAGAAGAAATTATGGAGTTCATTCACGAATATTTATATGTTGATGACTTCGCTGCAAATTCCATTTATGAATATTTTGTGGAGCAGTTCAAATATGCACATATTCCGAGCACCCAAAGATTGCTAATTGAATATTATAAAGGATTTGGAGGAAGAAAGTTTGTCATTTTCCATTCATTGTTCGGAAGAAAGGTAAATGATGCCCTTTCAAGAGCTGTAGCATATGTTGCTGCGAGAAGGTTTAACATTAACGTCACCATTTCTATTTCAGACAATGGTTTTTATTTAAGCTCTGATGGAACAATTGGAGGTTTGGAATCTTTTAAGGAATTGAATCCGGAAAATTTTGAAACAATCCTTACAAAATCATTGAACAAAACAGAAACATTAGCTTCAAGATTCCGACATTGTGCCGGAAGATCCCTAATGACCCTTAGAAAATACAAAGGAGAATCAAAATCCGTGGGGCGCCAGCAGGTCCGTGGAAAAATACTGCTCAAATTCGTTCAGGACATGGACGAAAACTTCCCAATTTTAAATGAAGCACGAAGAGAAGCTTTGGAAGATTATATGGATATAAAAAATGCACTGAAAGTAATAGAAATGATTGACAGAGAAGAAATGGAAATAAAAACAATAAACACAGTTATTCCAAGCCCATTTGCATTCAATTTAGTTTCACAAGGATATCTTGATGTTTTAAATCAAAATGATAAGGGAGAATATACAAAAAGAATGCATCAGGCAATTCTTGACCAAATTAAAGATAAGTTAAAAGATATCTATTAAACAAAAAAATCAAAACATTAAATTAAATGAACTGACAAAATACAAATATACTAAATTAAAGGTGAAATCATGACAAATTGGAAAGCAGTAATCATTGGATTCATATTAGCCGTAATGGTACAATCATTTTTTTCACAATATGAATTCATTGGATTGTTAATAGTGGGATTCATTACTGGATACATTGCCCATAGTGGAGCCCTTGGAGGCCTGTGGAATGCGGCCGTTGCAGGAGCTCTCGGAACAATAGTCAGCGCAGTTTTATTTATTTTAGCTGCAACATTGGGAGGCAGTTTATTTGGAATATTTGGAGGAATAACTGGATTTACACTTTCAGGAATATCAAGCATTATAGCAGTGATAGTGGAATTGATATATTATGCAATCGTCATGGGAATTACTGGAGCTGTTGGAGGATTAATAGCTTCTAAAAATGAAAATTAAGTTTTTGGAGATATAAAATGAAATATGATTTGGGCATAAATATTAAAGCATTGGTATTTGGTGCAGCTATTGCAGCAGCATTCATAATATTCGGATACCAGTATAATGATTGGCTGTATCCTTTTTCAGCTATTGGACTCATATATGCAGGATATGGACAGAACGATTTGAAAATGGGAACATTAATGGGATTATTAGCATCAACACCAATTGTAGTGTTAACCATGCAAGGATATATGGGATCATTTGAAGGATTTTTCTTAACTGACACCGGAGTGCTGACTGTTACATTAATCATACTAATTGTTGGTGCAGTTGTCGGTTTTGTTGGCGCATGGACAAAAAGAAGCCGAGTAAAAGCCTTAGAACAATATGAAAAACAGCAAAAAATAGGAAAAAACAAAAATAAAAAGAAAAAAGCAAAAGTTCAGCCTACAGAGGACAAAACTTTTGTCGATAAAATATTTAAAAAATAATAACAAATTTATGTTATTATTTTTTCTAATTCATCTCTTTCTATACCACGTTTAATTTCAACTGCAATTCTTCTACCCATACTCATCGGTTTGCCATAAGTTAAGTAGGAGTAAGGAGAACCATCCATAAATGTGTTTGTACCGCCATCTGTTCTTGCACTGATTTCAAAACAGATTACTTCTAAATTATCATTTACCAATGTTTGCATACAGAATGGACCGTTCAATCCAGGAGCAACCAATTTTTTAGCGCTTTCAGTTAATTTGTCGGCCATGTCAAATACTTGCGGGAGTAAAGATTCGCGAATTACAGCAGGATGGTTACCAGTTACTACATAAGATGGGCTTAAATCTATGTCCAATTGATCTTTTGCAGGCATTCTTACAAAACCATCGATACTGGACTCATATCTTGTGTCCATACCCATTAATTCAACTTTATCATCAAGTGCTGAGTAGAAATAGTGGATACAGTAGTTACAACCGGAAACGTATTCTTCAATGTGTGCAGCTTCCACATCACTGTCTTCTAACCATCCACGTGCTTTCATAGCATCAATTTTTGCATTGAATTCCTCAGTGGATGATGCTACAAAGTAACCTCTTCCCCCTCTTGCACCAGGGAATTTGACCATTACTGGCCTGTCAATTTCTGAAGGACCCTCATATTTGAATGGAATTCTAACTCCCCCTTCTACAAGAAGTGCTCTTTCTTTGTCCCTTTCTGCTTCCCATCTGAGTACATCCCTGTTACCGAACATTGGAACGTTAAATTTATCTTCAACATTATCAAGACCCGCATATGCAACAAATGAACCGTGAGGAACAACAATTGCATTCATATCCCTAAGTTTTTGTTGAACATCTTCATTGACAATGTCCTTAAATTCATCAACGATTATATATTCATCAGCTACATCAAAACGTTGGTATGGAACTTCCCTTCCTTTTTCACAGACAATAGCGGTTCTGAACCCTTCCTCCTTTGCACCTTGCAATATGTGTAAAGAGGTGTGGCTTCCAAGAGTAGCTATTGTGATTTCGTCTTTGTTATATTTAGCCAAAATATCTAAAATATCTTCCTTTTTTACTTCACCCATTTTACCTTCTCCTAAAAGAATGATAATAGTATATATATTTTTGGGAATTTATAATAGTTGTTATTTTGATTAACATTAAAAACTATGACACACAAATATTATCATGAAGTTTAAAGGACAAGATAAAATGTTAATCGGTTTAATTTCAGACACACATATTCCTGACAGAGCAAGAATAATACCTCAAAATGTTATTGATGCATTTAAAGAAGTTGACTTAATCATACATGCCGGAGATTTAACTTCCCTTGAAGTTATTGAAGAACTTGAAAAAATAGCTCCAGTGATGGCAGTTCAAGGAAATATGGATAGAATTAATGGAATTAACCTGCCTAAAGCAAAAACCATCGAAGCTGAAGGATTGAAAATTGGAGTGGTGCATGGAGAGGTATATCCAAGGGCAGACACACAGCAATTAGTATATTTGGCAAAAGAATTAGATGCGGACATATTGGTTTCAGGCCACTCACACCAACCAAAAATTGAAAAAACAGATGGAGTATTATTAATTAATCCGGGAAGTCCGATAGTGCCAAGACTTGCAGACAGAACCGTGATGTTGCTTGAAATAAACAACAAGGAAGCGAATGTGGAAATTGTTAAGGTTGGCGCTCCGGTCTGCAGCGCACTGGATTTTGATAAATATCCGAGGGATTAGAATGGGAAGCAGATGGCAAGTAGAAAAACATAACGATCCATATTATAAAAAAGCGAAAAAAGAAGAATATCGTTCAAGAGCATCTTATAAACTTAAACAGCTTGATAAAAGATTTAAAATAATTAAACAAGGAGATACAGTAGTTGATTTAGGTGCAGCACCTGGAGGATGGTCACAGGTAGCTTTGGAAAAAGTTGGAGAAGAAGGACTTGTCGTTGGTGTAGATTTAAACAGATTTAAAAGATTCCATGAAGAAAATTATTATGGGATGAGAGGAGACTTTACAACTCCCGAAGTTCAGGAAAAGATTATGAAAATAATCGGCGGAAAAGCAAAGGTCGTGATGTCTGATGCTTCACCTTCATTAAGCGGAATTAAAAATATTGACCAGCTTAGATCAATAGATTTAACATATTCAGTTATCGGAATAGCTGAGAATATCTTAGAAACAAAGGGAAACCTAGTAATGAAAGTATTTCAGGGTCCCGAATACAAAGAAATGCTAGATTCACTTAAAAGTAAATTCAGACATGTAAGAACAACAAAACCAGCATCATCACGTAAAAAAAGTTCTGAAATGTATGTTGTAGGACTTGAATACAAATCTAAAAAAAATAGAAAAAAGAAAAATTAAAGATTATTATATGCTGCATTAGCCGCTTCTAATTTCTCTTTGGCAAATACTATTCTACTGTCTACTTCATTAGATGGTTTACCTGCATCCAATGCGCTTTGAACATTCTCAATTGCCGAACTTGCCCGTGACAACTCAATTTTAGCATCATTATATGTTTTGATATCATCTGCACTGCCAGAATAATAAGTTGCTTTAACATTTTCAAAGTTAACGGACAGGTTATCATATGATGCTTTTAGCTCTGCAAGCTCATCATATTGAGTTCCGGAAGATATTTCATTGGTAATACCGGATGAAACGACACTATATCCAACATATGCGACAACTATGATTGTGGCAACAATCATGATTATTCCAACCACAGAAATTAGCATAGAAGTAGATTTGAATAAGCGTAATCTTGATTTTCTCATTTTAACCTCAATTAACAAAAAGTTTTATGTAACTAATAATTTTATTGATTTTAGTATATAAATTTTTTACTCATCAAATGCTCCCATACAATATTTTTTTATAGTGTGAAATCTTAATAAAAAATAATGAATTCTACTGCAAAATCTCAAACATCAATAATAAAATTCGAAGAATTTTTCGCAACATCATACAAGGATGATGTATTTGAAATACTCGAAAAATACCCTGATGAACGATCACTCAATGTAGATTATAATGCATTGGAAATGTTTGACCCTGACTTAGCAGATTTATTAATAGATAAACCTGAAGAGGTTATTGAGGCTGCACAAACTGCAATAAAAAATATTGACCCTCTTGTAAAGGATGCAGACATCAATATTCGTTTTGAAAATCTATCCAATGTAATTCAGCTAAAAGACCTATTAAGTAAATACATTGGAACATTCGTTGCAGCAGACGGTATTGTAAGAAAAACAGATGAAATAAGACCACGTATTGAAACCGGTGTTTTTGAATGTAGAGGATGTATGAGATTGCATGAAGTGGAGCAAAGTTCTGGAAATAGAATCATAGAACCTTCATTATGTAGTGAATGTGGTGGAAGATCATTTAGATTACTTCAAGAAGAATCGAAATACATTGATACTCAAACTGCTAGAATGCAAGAACCTTTAGAAAACCTATCTGGAGGAACTGAACCGAAACAAATGTTAATGATTCTTGAAGATGACCTCGTGGATGAATTAAATCCAGGAGACAAAGTAAGAATTACTGGAACTTTAAGAACATTCAGAGAAGAAAGAAGTGGAAAATTTAAAAATTACATTTATGTAAACCATATTGAACCGTTGGAACAGGAATTTGAAGAATTGCAACTCTCTGAAGAAGATGAAGAAAAAATTATCGAATTATCAAAAGATCCCCACATCTATGACAAGATTATCAAATCAACTGCACCTTCAATTAGAGGTTATCGAGACGTAAAAGAGGCAATTGCTCTTCAATTGTTTGGAGGGGCTGCAAAGCAACTCGAAGATGAGACAAAACTCAGAGGAGATATTCACATTCTAATTGTAGGGGACCCAGGTATCGGTAAATCACAGATATTGAAATATGTATCAAGACTTGCCCCAAGAAGCATATATACAAGCGGTAAAGGTACCAGTGGTGCGGGTTTGACTGCAGCTGCCGTTAGAGATGAACTCGGCGGATGGTCTCTGGAAGCAGGTGCATTGGTACTTGGAGACCAAGGTAACGTATGTGTTGACGAGCTGGATAAAATGAGGTCTGAAGACCGGTCCGCACTTCACGAAGCTTTAGAACAACAAACCGTCAGTATTGCAAAAGCAGGAATTATGGCTACATTAAATTCAAGATGTTCTGTGCTTGCAGCGGCAAACCCTAAGTTTGGAAGATTTGACCGATTCAAAGTACTTGCAGAACAAATCGATTTGCCTGCGCCAATTATCTCTCGTTTCGATTTAATTTTTGTCATTGAAGATAAACCAAGTGTTGAAGGAGATTCAAAATTAGCAGACCACATTTTGAAAATACACCAGTCCAACACCGTTGATTATGAAATTGAACCGGAACTACTCAGAAAATATATTGCATATGCCCGTAGAACATGCAATCCAAAATTAACTGATGAAGCGAATCAAGTTTTAAGAGAATTCTACGTAAGTACAAGGAACAGCAATTCGGATGAACAGGGACCTGTTCCAATTACTGCAAGGCAATTGGAAGCTATAATTCGTTTATCAGAAGCCAGCGCTAAAATCAAACTGAAAGAAACTGTCGATAAAGAAGATGCTGAAAAAGCCGTAAGGCTACAATTAGCATGTCTTAAAGAAGTGGGAGTTGATCCTGAAACTGGAGAAATTGATATCGAAGTCATGGAAGGAAGGACACCTGCATCCGAAAGGGAAAAAATGCAAAAGGTCATGGAAGAAATTGGCCTTTTAGAAGAAGAATTCGGCGACCAAGCACCAATGAACGTGTTGATAAGCAATATGGCGGAAAAATTCAATATGGGTGAAGAAAAAGTTGAATCAATCGTTAGAAACCTAAATCAAAAAGGATTGATTTATTTCCCAACTACCGGATATATTAAGCGTGCTTAATATTTCCTTAATTTTATTTTTTAAAAAATTTTCTTAAAAATCCCACATTAACAATACATTAATAAAGGATTAAAACTAAATTTAATATATTATACTTATACTGATTTTAATAGGAGAGATAACATGGATAAATATGAAGATTTATTAGAAAGAGCAATAGACCAATTACCTCCTGAAGTATTTGAACACAAAAGATTCAAAATCCCTAAAGCTTATTCAGATATCCAAGGTAATAGAACCTTTATCAAAAACTTTAAAGATGTTTCAGAAGGCTTGAATAGAGACCCTCAACATTTATTAAAATTCTTGATGAGGGAATTAGGTACTGCCGGAAATATTGAAGGTCAAAGAGCAATTTTACAAGGTAAATTTACCCACTACCTAATCAACGAAAGAATTGAAGATTATGTAGACAAATACGTAATTTGCCACGAATGCAACAGACCAGATACAAGAATTATAAGAGAAGGTAGAATATTTTTACTTAAATGTGCTGCATGCGGTGCTACAGCACCTTTAAAATCCTTATAATTCTACTTTTTTATTTTATTTTATTGATGAGCATGTTTTGCCCAGAGTGCGGAAGTACAGACAAGGAAATGGTTGGCGATGTCTGTATCGATTGTTTTTTAAAAGAATTTCAAATGATTGAAATTCCAAAAAATATTGAAGTGGAAATATGTAGCCACTGTAACAGTAAACTTGAAGAAGGAAAATGGAGCGAAGAATTCATTCCTGAAGAAGAAATCATATACAGAGCACTCGAAAGAAATATAAAAATTGCTGATGAAGTTTCAAATGAAGTCATCAACCTTGAAATAGACCAAATCAAAGGGACAATAGCTAATTGTTATGTTGAAGTTACCGGAGAAGTTCATGGAGTTCAAATTGATGAAACCCATGACACACAAGTCAAAATTAGAAAAACAGTTTGTCCAACATGCAGTAAAATACAATCCGGTTACTATGAAACAGTAATTCAATTTAGAGCAGACAAAAGAGAAATAAAATCCGAAGAATATGCTAAAGCTGATGAAATTGTTGAAAGAACCTTAATAAAACAATCAAAATCAGACAAACTGGCATACTGTCCGCAAATAGCCAAACTAAAAGAGGGATATGACTATTATATCGGATCTTTTAAATCCGGGAAAAAAGTAGCTGAAAGCCTGAAAGAGGAATTTGGAGGAATCATAAAAGAATCTCCAAGACTGATCAGTGAAGACAAATCCACCGGAAAGGGACTTTACAGAATCTGGATTTCAGTTAGAATTCCTGAATTTGAAATCGGCGATTTCATCAAATATGAAAATAAAATAATGCAAGTCAAAAGCATTAGCAAAAATAGCCTTGTTGGAGTTGAAATTTCAACACTCAAAAAACACAATATCCCTATGAAAAATATGGAAGATATTGAACTTATTAAAAAAGCAGATGAAATTGAAACTACAACAGTAATTTCAAAATCTCCACAATTTATACAAATTTTAGACCCAATCGATTATTCTGCAGTTGACTTGGACATGAAAGATGAATTTGCGGAATTGAATGTTGGGCAAGAAGTGAAACTTATCAGAATTGATGGTTACGTTTATTTATTATAATAAGTGATAAAATGAATATTGAAGAAAAAATTCAGTTAATCGAAGAAGGAACATTGGAAGTTATAGATACAGAAGAATTGAAAGAAGTTCTTGCTAAAGAACAACCTATAGCTTATACAGGTTATGAACCTTCCGGTAAAATCCATTTAGGGCATGCAGTAACTGTACAAAAATTAAAACAATTACAGAAATTAGGTTTTAAAATCAAAATCCTATTAGCAGATTACCATGCATTCTTGAATGGAAAAGGGACTGTTGAAGAAATTGCCGAAACTGCTGAGTACAACAAAAAATGTTTCCAGGCATTAGGGCTTGATGAAACAACAGAATATGTTTACGGCTCATCCTTCCAATTAGAACCAGATTATACTGATAAAGTTTATCAATTAGCTACCATGACTACCTTAAAAAGGGCAAGAAGAAGTATGGATCAGGTAAGTCGTGCAGACGACAATCCGAAAGTAGCTAGCGTAATTTACCCAATCATGCAAACCGTGGACATGGCTGCCTTAAAAGTTGACATTGCACTTGGTGGAATGGAACAGAGAAAGATTCAAATGCTGGCACGTGAAAACCTGGAAAAAATAGGTGAAAACGTACCGGTTTGTATTCACACCCCTTTGTTGCACGGTCTTGACGGCGATGCTAAGATGTCTTCAAGTAAAGGAAACTACATTGCAGTTGATGATTCCGTTGAGGAAATCACCAAAAAAATCAAAAAAAGTTTCTGCCCTCAGGGAGAAGTTGAAGGAAACCCTATGATTGAAATTGCAGAAACATTTGTTTTCCCAAATCAGGATACATTACTTATCAAAAGACCTGAAAAATTCGGTGGAGACATTGAACTTGCACATGACGAATTGATTAAAGACTTCAGTGAAGGAAACCTGCACCCAATGGATTT